>NZ_JBKVCZ010000010.1:0-87797 GCF_046966825.1 Hungatella sp.
GTCTCTAAATGAGAGCATGGAAAAATAGCCTTTCACGAATTTCCTGATTATGGTCTACTGGAAACACTTGGTGAAGCACTCACGAATGGAGGAAATTATGATAAAGGAAATGGTGACAGAAGAATTTCTGGCGGAATTATCATCGAAGAAACCGACTCCCGGCGGCGGCGGTGCGGCTGCACTGGGCGGTGCAGCAGGGGTATCTTTGGGGCAGATGGTGATTAATCTGACTCTTGGCAAGAAAAAATATGCGGACGTGGAAGAGGAGATGAAGGAGCTTTTAGAGCAGCTGGAAACTCTGAAAGCAGAGTTTCTTCATCTGGCCGACGAGGATGCGCGGGTGTTCGCACCTCTGGCGGCAGCCTACGGTCTGCCAGGTACTACGGATGAGGAAAAAAAGCGAAAGGCCGAGGTGCTGGAGGGCCATCTCCTAACGGCGAGTCTCGTTCCGCTCCGCGTGATGGAAGATGCGCAGAAGGCTCTGGTTATCATGGACATTCTGGCGGAAAAGGGGAGCCGGATGGCGGTCAGCGACGTGGGCGTGGGCGTACAGTTTATCCGAACGGCCTTAACCGGCGCGGTCATGAACGTATGGATCAATACGAAATCCATGAAAGACAGAGAGAAGGCAGAGGAACTGAACCGGCAGGCAGACGAGATGATGCGTTCCGGGACAGCGGCGGCGGATGCGGTCTATCAGAAGGTGGAAAACGCGCTTCGCTGAGACGTGCCGCCAGAAGAGGAAGATACAGACTGACAGAGCGTGAAATGAGAGGATTAAACGGATGATTATATTAAAAGGTGCAGAGGTTTCTGCAAAGATAAAGGAACAGACAGCGGAGATGCTGAAACAGTGCGGCGGCAGGATACCGAAGCTTGCCATCGTCCGTGTGGGTGAGAATCCGGACGACTTGTCGTATGAGCGGGGGGCGGTGAAGAAGATGGCGGCATTTGGCCTTTCCGCTGAAGTCTATGCCTATCCTGCGGACATTGGTGATGAGGCGTTTAAGGCGGAGTTTCAGAAGATCAACGGGGATCCGGAGGTCGATGGGATTCTCCTGCTCCGTCCGCTGCCGAAGCAGATCCACGAGAGAGAAATTGAGCGCATGATCGACCCGGAAAAGGATTTAGACGGAATATCACCGGAAAATATCGCCAAGGTGTTTGCCGGGGACAGCTCGGGGTATGCGCCATGTACCGCGGAGGCGGTGGTGGAGACATTAAAAGCCTTTGAGATCCCGATCAGCGGAAAGCGGGCGGTGATCGTGGGCCGCAGCATGGTCGTCGGGAAACCGCTGTCCATGCTTCTGTTGAAAGAAAATGCCACGGTTACCATCTGCCACACACGGACCGTGAATCTAAAAGAGACCTGCCGGAACGCCGAGATTCTGGTGGCGGCAGCGGGCCGGGCGAAGATGCTTGATAAAGAGAGCGTGGGAAAAGACGCGGTGGTGATCGATGTGGGCATCAATGTGGATGAGAACGGAAAACTCTGCGGAGATGTGGATTTCGAGACGCTGGAGGGAACCGCTTCCATGGCGACGCCGGTTCCGGGAGGTATCGGCGCGGTAACGACGGCCGTGCTTGCGAAGCATCTGGTGATGGCGGCAGCGAGAAAAGGGTGAATGGAAAATATAAAATGACATTCAGAATATTAAACTGGATATAGAGAATGATATCAAACCACAGCTAAGGCTGTTAGCAGAAAACTATGTTCCTGCTGCTATACGTTATGAAAGTGAATCAGCAAAAATATCAGCTCTGGAGGCTGATGTAGAAATCATGAAGAAGGTGATTTCGAAACATAGTGAGAAGCTGCAGCAATTAGCATAGTAAGAAAAGATGAGATAAAAGAAGGTAAGAGGGCTGTGCCGCACGACGCAGCCCTCTTATCTTCTTTTTTTAATAATATAAATAGAACCGGTTTAAGAACTGATTGCCTGCTTTTTCACCTGCGCGATTGCCTTTGCCACTGGCGGCAGGCTGAGAATGACAACAGTTGCGATTGCTTCCGGCACGATGTAGGTGGCATTATATCCCAGCGTGTATAAAAATGGGTTCATACCTTCCGGTGCATAAGCGGCAAAGAATATGTAGCCGGAGAGCACATGGCAGATATAACG
This sequence comes from Hungatella sp., assembly GCF_046966825.1. Classification (NCBI taxonomy): domain Bacteria; kingdom Bacillati; phylum Bacillota; class Clostridia; order Lachnospirales; family Lachnospiraceae; genus Hungatella; species Hungatella sp. The sequence goes on from NZ_JBKVCZ010000010.1 coordinate 2,124, forward strand.
GCTGAAGATACCGAAGAGATAGCCAATGATCAGACCATGCTTTTTCGAACTGAAAAGCCCGGCCAGCCCCAGTCCGGCGAAGGCCATCGGGTAGTCGAGAAGCACCTGAAGCGGAGCGAAGATATACGGTTCGATGAGGAACTGCAGGATTCCGTAGGCCATTCCGGTGATCAGGCCGGTTTTGGCCCCGTAGATGTAACCGATCAGGCAGATAAACATCATGGAAAATAAGGTGATGGAGCCGCCGAAGGGCAGGGACGCCACCTTAATGTAGGAAGTCACGACTGCGAGAGCCATGGCTGCGGAACAGTAAACAAGCTGTTTCGTCTGCATCTTCTGCGTCTTAAGGGATACTTCCCCCAGCTTATAGATGACAAATAACAGTGCGGCCAGTAAAATGATGAGCAGGCCATAGCCGGCGGGCTTCAGCAGATACTCTTCGCTGTCTGCCGCGTAGGTTAAGAAAAATGACATAAAAAAATCCTCCTTTGTTTACACACAGGAGGGGACTACTTTTGATGAAGTATGAATCATACTGCTTCCTTACGCCGGCATTATCCGGTTCAAGTAGTGAGGGTCATGTGAAAAATTCCATTCTCAGCCAATTGGCTCCCCTAGCGTGTCTTTTTCTGTTTTATTTTACGTGTGTGAGTATATCGTAAAAACTGGCTGCTGTCAAGAACATGTGTGTATGAATAGAAGTTCCGATTCTGCGCATGATAAAGGAAAGATTAGAAATGCATGACAGATTTGGAGGTTATTCTATGACAGGCTTTATCATAGCATTGATTTCAGGAGCGCTGATGAGCATCCAGGGAGTTTTGAATACAGGGGTCACCAAGCAGACCAGCATCTGGGTGTCAGCCGGGTGGGTGCAGCTGACGGCGTTTATCACCTGTATTGTCATCTGGTATTTTTCAGGGAGAGAAAATATTTCGGGAATCCTGCAGGTGGAACCGAAGTACATGCTTCTGGGCGGAATTATCGGCGCCTTTATCACGTATACCGTAGTGCGCAGTATGGGCTCACTGGGACCTGCGAAGGCGGCTCTCATCATCGTCATTTCCCAGATTATCGTGGCATACGGAATCGAACTGTTCGGTCTGTTCGGAGTGGAAAAGGTCGGATTTGAATGGAAGAAACTGCTTGGCGCTGTTGTGGCGGTGATTGGTATTATCATATTTAATTAGATGGAATATGAAAAAACGTTGGGTATCCGAAAGCAGGGGCGGAGCGGGGAACATGGAGATCCCGTTACAGCCTGTGCTTCCGGAGGTCCGACGTTTTTTGGGCTGTTAACAGCAACCTTTCCCTGAAACTTGGAAATAGTGCTTGTATTTACTGGTATCTTTTTGTAGAATAGTAACATAGGCTGAAGATGGTATCCTTTCCCTGAGAAAAAAGGAGGGATATCATGAAATATAGATATCAGGCAGTAAAAATGGCTGTAATACTCATATGCATGTTGGCTGCAGGCGTATGCTACAGCTGTGATGGAAGGCAGGACGGATGGGAGTCCGGGGAACTGCCGGTTATGAATGCCCCGGGTGATGCGGGGACGAGTCAGGCGGAAGATGCGCCGGAAGGAAATGGGGAGACGGAGGATTCTGATCCTTATGGGAACGCGAAGGAATCAGAAGAGACGGAGATCCCGGTTTCAGAAGCGACGACGGTTTCCGTCTGTTACGTACATATCTGCGGGGAAGTTGTGCTTCCGGGTGTTTATGAGATGGAAGAGGGGAGCAGGATTTTCCAGGTTGTGGAGCGTGCAGGCGGATTCACGGAGCGTGCGGCGGCGCAGTATCTGAATATGGCTCAGGTTGTCAGCGACGGCATGAAGATCGTGGTCCCGGATGGCGAATCGCTCGATGGGGCGGAACGCTACGGGCTTGATTCCGAAGGCGGGAATCATGGCGCGGGCAGTTCAGGTGCCGGTGTGATCATGCCGGAGGGGAAGACCGCGGGCGGCAGTACGGCAAAAGAAAAAGTGAAAGTGAATTTGAACACGGCCACCAGGGAAGAGCTGATGACCTTAAAGGGGATCGGAGAAGCAAAGGCCGACGATATCATCGCTTACCGGGAGAGTCATGGCGGGTTTCAGAAGATTGAGGATATCAAGAAGATATCCGGTATCAAGGATGCGGCATTTGAAAAGATCAAAGATGACATAACAGTGTGAGTGGAAGATAGAGGTGTGACATGGCACGTATTTTAGTAGTGGATGATGAGAAACTGATTGTGAAGGGAATCCGGTTCAGTCTGGAGCAGGACAACATGGAAGTGGACTGCGCCTATGACGGAGAGGAAGCCATTAATTTAGCAAAGCAGAAGGAATATGATGTGGTGCTCCTCGATGTGATGCTGCCGAAGTTTGACGGTTATGAGGTCTGCCAGGCCATCCGTGAGTTCTCCGAGATGCCGATCATCATGCTGACGGCAAAGGGCAACGACATGGATAAGATTCTGGGGCTGGAGTACGGCGCCGATGACTATATAACGAAACCGTTTAATATTCTGGAGGTAAAGGCCAGAATCAAGGCGATTATGCGGAGAAATACGAAGAAAAGCAGACGGGAAAGCCGGGCCGAGTCCAATGTGGTGACCTCCGGTGATTTAAAGCTGGACCGCGACAGCCGCCGCGTCTTTATCGGTGAAAAAGAGATTAATTTAACAGCCAAGGAGTTCGATCTGCTGGAGCTTCTGGCCTGTAATCCGAACAAGGTATACAGCCGGGAACAGCTGCTTACGTACGTGTGGGGCAACAAGGCCATGGATTCCGGCGATGTCAGAACCGTGGACGTCCATGTAAGGCGTCTCCGTGAGAAGATCGAGCCAAGCCCCAGCGATCCCAAATATGTTCATACGAAATGGGGCGTCGGATACTATTTCCGCGCCCAGTAAAGAAGAGATGATGGAAGAAACGATGGAAGAGGAGGATATCTGCAGGTCTGACGCCGCAGATTCCGCCTTTTCTTTCATCCGCCGGGAGGGTGCGGCGGCGAAATGTGAAGGATGAGAAGAGGTCAATGAGATGGTATATACAATCAGAAATGTGAAAGCAGAGGATCTGGATCAGGTTACAGAGGTGGAAGCTTTATGCTTTCCGGCGGCAGAGGCCGCGACGGGAGAGTCTTTTCGAAATCGGATCGAAACATTTCCGGAAAGCTTTCTTGTGGCAGAGGATGAGAGCGGGAAAATCATTGGATTTATTAACGGCTGTGTAACGGATGAGAGAACCATACGGGATGAGATGTTTGAGGATAGCGGACTCCACCGGGCGGACGGGATGTATCAGAGCATTTTCGGGCTCGACGTGATTCCGGAATACCGGAGGCAGGGAGTCGCGGCTGATCTGATGAATCACTTGATTCAAACGGCGAAGGCGCGGGGAAAAAAGGGCATGATCCTGACCTGTAAGGACCGTCTGATCCACTACTATGAGAAATTCGGCTATCGAAGTCTGGGGATATCCGGGTCGGTACATGGCGGAGCTGTCTGGTACGATATGCTTCTGGAATTTTAGAAACAGAGCCATTTGTTACCGTTCACAGCCATTTACCTTTGACATTTCAGGAAAGTTTGACAGTTGGAAAGGATAGGGGTTCGACGATGAAGAAGAGTCCACAGGGGGAGAGATGGAGACGTCTTGACAATACGGCGAAGATATTTCCGGTCATTGCCAATGAACATCTGAGTAATGTATACAGGATTTCGGCAACACTAAAGGAAGAGGTAGTTCCCGGAACGCTTCAGCGTGCGCTGGAGGAGATACTGCCTCAGTTCGAAGGCTTTGCGGTGAGGCTGAGACGCGGTTTTTTCTGGTACTATTTTGAATCGAATAAACGGATGCCGGTGATCGAGCGGGAAACCACGTATCCGTGCAAGTATATTGATCCGCGCACCAGCCCTTACTATCTGTTCCGGGTCAGCTACTATGAGAAACGGATCAATCTGGAGGTGTTTCACGCGGTAACGGATGGGTTGGGAGCAGTCAATTTCCTGAAGGCGCTGGTTTACCGGTATCTGGATTTGACCCGCGACGGCAGGACCGGCCATCCGGCTCCGCAGAAGATATCGTCCGATGTCTCCATGAACGTGGAGGACAGCTATGTACGCAACTACAAAGAGGTTGCCCGCAGAAAATACAGCACACGGAAGGCATTCCATATAAGTGGGGATCCGCTTCCTCTCGATGAGGAGAGTGTACTGCATGGTTATGTAAATCTTGCGGAACTGAAAAAGGCCGGAAAGTCTTACGGCGTAAGCATCACGAAATTTCTTGCCGCTGCCCTGATCTGGGCGATTTATCTGGAGTATGAGGATGCGGGAATCGGAGACCGGTCCATCGGGATCAGCCTGCCCATCAATTTACGTGCGTTTTTCGATTCCGAGACCATGGCCAATTTCTTCGCGGTCACGCTGCTGGAGTTTCTGGCAGACGGGAAAAAACATGAATTTTCCGAGGTGGTGGAGGCGGTAAGCCGCCAGATGGATGAAAATATTACGAAGGAGAAGCTGGAAGAGACGATCTCCTACAATGTTTCCAATGAAAAGAAATGGTATTTAAGAATCGCCCCGCTCTTCATGAAATGGGGGGCGCTGAATGTGATTTTCCGCAGAAACGACAGGGCCTATACGATGACACTCTCCAATATCGGCCCGATCAAAGTGGAGAAAGGGTATGAGGAGGAGATCGAGCATTTTCATCTTATGATCGGTGTCTCGAAGCGTCAGCCCATGAAGTGCGCCGTGTGTGCGTATGGCGAACATGTGGTGGTGACATTTACCTCGGTCTTTCAGGATACGAGGCTTCAGGACCGCTTTTTCGGCTTTCTGAGGGAGCTGGGAGTCCCCGTGGAGACGGAGAGCAACGGTGTGCCGGATCCCCGGGATGATAAGGCGATGTATCCGCGGATTCAGTACGATCCGAAGAAGTGGAAGGAAGTGGTCAACTCTTTTTACATCATTCTGTTCGCGGTGGCGGCCATACTGGGTATCGTCAATTACGCCACGTACTCAGGGTCCATGTGGTCAGTGATCGCCATCGGCTGCATCGTCTATGTGGCGCTGACTCTGAGGTATTCGATTATGCGCCACGCGAATCTGGCTTCTAAAATTGTGCTGCAGACCATTGCGGCGGAGGTGCTTCTGGTGATGATCGACCATTCTACGGGTTACGCGGGCTGGTCGGTGAACTATGGCATTCCGAGCACACTGCTGTTTGCGGACCTTGCGGTAGTATTTTTGATTATAGTAAACCGGTTGAACTGGCAGAGTTACTTTATGTACCAGATTGCGATCACCATTTTCAGCTTTATTCCCGTCATTTTATGGGCGGCCGGACTGGTGACACGTCCCCTGATGGCGCTCATAACCGTGGTGGTCACCGTCGCGATTCTGTTTGTCACCATCAAGTGGGGGGACAGAAGTGTGAAGACGGAGTTGAAAAGGAGATTTCATCTGTAGGACGGAGTGGACAGAGGAAGGACGCAAGGAGAAGCAGAGTCTGGAATCAAGGTGGAACAGAGTCTGGATTTGAGGAAAAACAGAGAAAACCGGGTCAGGAGTCAATGGCGGAGCCATAGCAGATAGACGGCTGAAAAGAAAGGATAAAACAGATGAGAGATAAGCGAGTGAGTGTTCGGGGAAATCTTGTGCGTGACATGATGCAGAACGTGATGGAGACATCCTTAAAGCAGCCGATTCAGAGCGGAGAGCTGAGAAAGAATCCGGTGGAGCCGGCATGGATCTGTCCTGCCGGTTATGAGTATGAAATCGTGGAGACGGAACAGTTTCCGATGGAGTATTTACGGCCGGAAGGGATCTTTACGGGGCGTGTGATTCTGCAGCTGCACGGCGGCGGCTATATCGGTCCCATGAAGAATATATACCGGAAATTTGCGGTGCGGTACTCCAAGCTGAGCTTCGGCGGCGATGTGCTCACGATCGATTACCGGGTGGCTCCGGAGTATCCATATCCGGCTGCCTTAGAGGATGCGGTTTACGCCTACAAATGGCTGATCCAGGAAAAGGAGTACGAACCGGATCATATTATCGTAGCGGGAGATTCAGCGGGCGGCGGACTCGCTTTGGCTATGGTTATGTATCTGAGGGATAACAGGCTTCCTCTGCCGGGAGGAATTATCACCATGTCCCCCTGGACCGATATGACCAACAGCGGCGCCAGTTACACGGATAATTATGAGACGGATCCGCTCTTTGGTAATTCCACCGACAATATGCTGTTTCATTCTTCCTATATCGGAGATGCCGATCCGAAGAATCCGTATCTGTCGCCGTTGTTCGGAGATTTTCAGGGTTTTCCGCCGGTGCTCATGCAGGTGGGAAGCTATGAGGTCCTTTTAAGCGATACGCTGGGAGTTGCGGATAAGCTGAAGCAGGCGGGCGTACGCCGCCGTTTATCCGTCTATGAGGGAATGTTCCATGTGTTCCAGATGGGGCTGGACTTAATTCCGGAGAGCCGGGAGGCCTGGAACGAGGTGGAGGAATTCTTAAGGATCACCTACGGAATCAGCCGGAAGCCGGACGGAAAAGTGGTAAAACGGGTGAAAACCCAGCGGAAGAAATCCGCGGCGCAGGTGGCGGGCAGAGTTCTGGAGGCGATGAAGAAGAACCTGCCGGATAGCAGGGCAGTCAAACAGTAAGAGGAAGATGCATGAAGATAACGCTGGTCACAGTTGGAAAGATAAAAGAAAAATATTACACCGCCGCAATCGAGGAGTACAGCAAACGGCTGAGCCGGTACTGTAAACTGGAGATTATCCAGGTGGCGGATGAGAAGACCCCGGACAATGCCGGGGAAGCGCTGGAAACTCAGATCAAGGAGAAGGAGGGGGACCGGATTCTGGCCAGTATCAGGGATGGCGCCTGCGTGATCGCCCTGGCGATCGAGGGAAAGATGCTGGATTCCGTGGAACTGTCAGAGAAAATCGCCTCGCTGGGCGTATCGGGAACTAGCCAGATCGTGTTCGTCATCGGTGGCTCCCTGGGGCTCTCAAAGCGGGTTCTCGACCGGGCTGATTATCTGCTGAGTTTTTCCCGGATGACATTTCCGCACCAGCTGATGCGGGTGATTCTCCTGGAACAGATATACAGAGGTTACCGGATTATGAACGGAGAGCCCTATCATAAGTGATGGGGAGAGGGAGGGGGGCTTGTAAGAAGATGTTCCCAATGGGGGGGTGTTGGTTATTTTTATATAGACCTCCTGCAAAATATCTTATAGGAAAGGAACACTTCGTGATGTGGAAATGACACAGGCAGAAGCTTCTGCCGAGGAAGATTTTAAAGATAAGTTAAAACGGATGGTTTTGGAGAAAACAGAGGATCCTGTCTGTGCGTTTCTTTATATCGATGGTTCACGGGAAGAAGATTCTTATATCACCTGCTGTATCAGACGAGTTCCAACTTACCGGGATCTGCTGAATCGTATATGGGGGCGGTGAAGGAACGTAAGCCGCTGGCGGAGATATTATCTGTATTGGGATTCTGAAAAACAAAATTATCAGAGGTATAGGACGGTAGTTTATGGAGAATCCCAGGCCTCTTTATTAAAATGGCCTGGGATTCTGTATGGCGGATCAGATACGCCGGACAACGTAATCGAGAACCTGCACCCAGACTCCCTTATTCTGTTTCCACACCTGAGGAAACTCTGAAAACGGAACGGGGCACGGTGTTTTTCCGACTTCCAGTGTTACGCCGGGGACTGCGCCGCTTCTCGACTGCATCCAGTCTTTGAAGCCTCCTTTGCCGTCACTGGAGTCCATGCGGTAGCCGGTCATGACCGAAACGGCCTCGGCCAGCGTATTGGAGGCCATCTCCGCTCCATTACTGCTTGTAGTCCAGTAGATGACCTGGCCCTGGGAGTGGTAGCTGACTGTGATAGCCCACGGATACTGGTCAGCCAGTTTCGCCAGTGCCTGGCTCTCCGGTTCGGAGAAAGGAGCCGGACCCTTGTAGCTCGCAGAGGAAGGCTCCGTCAGCTTTGTGGCCAGTTCATCCCAGCCATATGGAAAATTGTAATTTAAGTCCACGCCTCCGGCGTTTGCTTTCCACTTCGTTAAGTACGTTTCGAATGAATCCGCGGTTCTTTTCAGATTCACATCCCGTGAATAGCAGTCTCTTATGACCTGTTTCAGCGCATCGGAGCGTATGGCATCGATTCCAAACTGGCTCAAGGATACGCCGTCGGGATTCGTCATGGGTACAAAATGAATGGCCACTTTCTTAAGCATATCGGCAATCGATTTATAATTATAGTGTCCCGTATCGTAAAAGGCCAGGGCATATTCCAACTGGCTCATCATCACCAGAGGCGTCATATACTCTCTGGCATGAATCGCTCCCTGCATAAGAATCTGGGACTTTGCCTCGGGATTGCCCAGGATAATATCATAGATATTCCTTCCATCCAGTGAAGTACCGATGATATTTACGGTGATCTTATCTCCGTACCTGTTTTTGAGGGACTGGATATCGGCTTCCATCTGATCGTAAGAGTACTTATCGGCCGGCTTTACAATGGGATCTGATACCTCCTGATCCAGAAAATCATTGAGGCCTACGGCTGCCTTGATACCAGGGCCTACTGCATTGGCTTCTGAATAGGAGGGCGCTCCGTAGCTGACCATTCCCCCATATCCGACACTTCCCATAACCAGTATACCGCTTAATACGGCACAAACTATTCGCTTCATATTCGTTCTTCTCCCCTCTTCCTGTACATTTATGCAGTGTATCCGGTTTATATTTCATATGTTTCTAATCTACTACAAATAATGATTTCATTCAAATAAAGTTTTCTTACGTTTTTATGCCATTTTTCTAACTCTGCCGTACTTCTCCATATTTGAGATGATTTAGAGAAAGGAATGATACAATGACTTTCGTGAGAAGTACGTTTGTGCTGCAGCTGCCTGTCTGGGAATTCGCAGAGAGATGGGAACGTGGGGAGCAGAAAAAAAGAAAAGGGGATCAGGTAAATGGATTTTGTGTGCGAGAGCAGGCATTTTATTGTAGAGTATCATGAGAGCGAGAGGACCTGTGTAGAAGAGGTGCTGAATTTATTGGAAGAACGATACTCCGATATAACAGAAAAGACAGGCAGAGAGCTGAAACAGAAAACGACAGTCAAGATATGCTCGGATCGGGCGGAATTGAATCAGGCGCTTGGAATCGAGGACGCCCCTGAATGGATAAGAGGGGGAATTGCGGCGGGGAAAACAGTCATAGCGTCGCCGCTGAATCCGCCGCCGGGATCGAATTACGAACAGGTGATAAACACTGTCGTTCACGAGTTTACGCACGTTCTGATAAAAGAGATAAACGCACATATTCCCAGATGGCTTGACGAGGGAATAGCCTCCTACGAGGGGAAAGACAATCATGAAGCATGGATTCGAAATACGGTCTCGGAGGGGCTAAAGAACAACCGCGTGCCGGCACTGGCCGATCTGGACACCGGGGCTGACTTCCAGGAGTTTTTCCGGCGGGACGGGTATCAGTATTCGTATACAGTTGTAGAGTATGTGACTGCCAGATATGGATACGGAAAATTGATGGAATTGGTCAGACGACCGGAAAAGCTTGAAGAGACACTACAGATGACGGAAGAGGAGTTTTATCGCTTATGGGTCGCGTATCTGGAAGAAAATTATGGGACGGATGCAGATGAAAGAAAGGAATAGGCAAATAAAGCAGGAAGAAGAATGGCCGGCATGATGATTCGCATGCCGGCCATTCCTTTTTTTCTGTGATTTACTGAGGATCAGAAGTGTCTCCTTCTTCGGGCAGCCGGGTGATATAATCCTTGAATTCCTCCAGCGGCAGAGGGCGGCTGTAATAGTAGCCCTGGTAGATGGAACAGCCAAGCTCCGATAAGACATCGCGCAGTTCCGCGTTTTCCACAAATTCGGCGATGGTACGGCAGTTTAAATTCCGGGCCATGCTGATGATTCCGGAGACAATTTCACGGGAGCGCTTATTGGTCATGAGCTGGGATACCAGATTACCGTCTAATTTTACCTCATCGAAGGAGCCTTCCTGCAGCTGAATAAGGGAATTATGGCCCATTCCGAAGTCATCCAGACTGAATTCCACGCCCTGGCTCCGCAAATGCTCCATCTCATTTTTCAAGTCATCCGATATTTCCATTGCCGCCCGTTCCGTGATCTCGAAAACGGGGCGGATGTGATCGGCGGGATACTGCCGGATCAAAGTGAGAACCGTGTCAAAAAATCCATTGCTCTTGAGCTGCTTGGAGGAAATATTGACGGACAGACAGACGTCTTTCTTTAAATGTTCCTCCATGGTCTGGGCGTCCAGGCAGGCGCGTTTAATCAGATAGTAGCCGAGTTCATCTAAAAATCCATTTTCATAGGCCAGCCCCACCAGCACGGGCGGAGCGATAAATCCGGTGACCGGATGCTTCCAGCGCAGAAGAGCCTCCATTCCATGAAGCGTTCCATCGCGGGATATCTGCGCCTGATAGTATAATTGAACCTGCCCCCGTTTGATGGCGTTCTGTAAATCCATGGCGAGATTTTTGGCGTAGTAATAACAGGGGTAATCATGGCTTAAGAAGATGGGCGGATTCCCGTGCTTCTCACCAGCGGCCATGTCTGCCTCCATACGGTGGATCGCCTGTGTAAATTTGCCGGTCTCCAGCTTTTCGCTGCGTTTGATAAACGGGATATAGATTAGCGTTCCGATTACAAGGTTGAACAGCTGCATCAAACTGCCTGCGATGGACCCGGTGGCTTTAAATCCGCTGAGCAGTACGGGAACGGTCCATTCCACGGATTGGGTCACAGCGGGTACCAGGCCGAGACGGATAGCCAGTGCGCTGGTGACCGTCAGGACGACCGGGGTGATGATGAATGGAGCCGCCATCGTCAGGTTAAAGATGATCGGGAAACCGAAAACGGCGATTTCACTGATATTAAACAGAACGGAGGGAAGCGCCACATGGGCGATCTTTCTGTTATGGCTCTGCTTCGAGGCGATGCAGAGCGCAAGGACGAAGCTTAAGGCAGTTCCGCAGCCGCCCAGGAATACGAAGGTGTCGAGAAACGTCTTGGAATAGATTTCCGTAGGGAGGTTTCCAGCCGTCATCAGGGCCTGATTGATCTCCACGTTCTGCTCAAACAGCTGTCTGGAGACAGCCTCCAGCGTATTGGTGCCGTGGATTCCCATGAGCCAGAGGACGTGTGTGATAATCACATACAGAAGGATTCCAAACAAATTCCCGCTGATACCGTCAAAGAGTTCCAGAAACAGGTAGGAACCGAAATTCGTGATATTGCTGTCACTCCACGTGATGCGGACGAAATATCCCGTAATTGTGAAAAGCAGGGTGATGGCGATGACAGGAATCAGACTCTGGATTGAAGTGTTAAACAGATAGTCGGCTCCCGTGGTGTGCAGTCTCTCGAACCGGCGTCCAAGCTTTAAGAGCCGCTGGAACAGGATACAGGACAGCAGGGTAATGCACATGGCAGTAAAGACCCATTCCGCGCTGAAGATATAGTCCGTCTGATCCTCAATTCCTCCGCAGAAGGCCAGATAGGAGCAGACAGAGACCACGGGATAGAGCAGCAGCTGGTCTGTCTCAGCCAGCTGTCCGTAGGAGATGCTGATGGTGATGGTAAGAACCAGGGCCAGGGACCCCAGACTGATCATGTAAATGGTGTTTAAAAGCTCCGCAGCGGCTCCGTCGAGCCAGGAGGCGAGAAAAATCTGATAGCTGTCAATGGGAAAATTATTGAGAAGCAGAGAAAATGATCCCATGATCAGAAATGGGATAGCGAGTGTCAATCCATGGCGTATGGACCGTGCAAAGATTGAATTTTGAAACCGGGATATTATTTTACGAAGACTCATGGTAACTCCTCAGGCCGGAGGCTGCAATGGAATCCAGTTGCTGTAGCTGCTGTTTCCTACATTATACACGAATTAGTTTCAGAAGTCATTCCATAAATGCATCAGTTTGAAAAAAAAACAGATTGGATGATGCAACTTTGATGCATGTCCCCTGTAGAATCAATACTGACATAATTCGACAAAAAACGGATGTACAGCATAGAGGAAAAGGGGTACGGAAATGAAGAAATTATGGATCTATATGGCGGTGCCCATGACGCTTTTAAATGGATGCCAGATCCGCCCGGCACAGGCGGCGCCCACGGTGAATACCGTGGCGGAAAGGGAGACCAGCCAGGAACAAACGATACCAGTGGGGCAGAAAGTGCCGCAAAATCAGCAGGGGATGGCCGCGGAAACCATAAAAGAAGCCGCGTTTCACGGCTCAACCGTCACGATTGCCAAATCGCAGAAAACAAGGGCCGCCGATATCACGGAGGAGGAAATCGAAGCGATGGTAAGGATGGCGGCCTCCGATTTGAAAACTGTCGTGAAAAATGGGCAGACTGTGGTACTGAAGCCCAATCTGGTCCAGATGATTGTGGATTCCACGGGGGAACTGCTGGATCAGGAGGTCAACGGGATAACGGTGGACTGGCGTGTCACAAAGGCCGTATTAAAAATGGTAAGGGAGTTAAATCCGGATGGAAAGGTCTATATCATGGAGGGATCGGCGACGGGGCCGACCAGAGAGGTAATGAAATATTTCCATTACACTCCGGATTATATGGTGGGAGTGGATGGGTTTCTCTGTCTGGAGGAGGATTGCGGGGCGTGGCAGGATTTTGACGCGCCGGAGGTGGTAAAGGTGGAGCTGCCGGACGGTCTGCTCCATAAAACGTATTATTTCAACCGGATTCTCTATGAGGCCGACGTGGTAATCAGCATTCCCACCCTCAAGACCTCTTCCGGTGTTGTGGTCACGGGCGGAATCAAAAATGTGAGCATCGGCACGCCGCCGGGGAATCTATACGGAGTGGCACCCGATAACCCCAGCAAGACGGCCATGGTATCCCACAAGATCACGGATGGGGAGCTGGACCGGTGGATTTACGATTATTACATGGCCAGACCGGTGAATTACGTGATCGTGGATGGCCTTCAGGGCTTTCAGAGCGGACCAGTTCCCATGTCGCACGAGCGGAAAGAGACCGATAAAATGAATATGGGCGTCATCATGGGAGGAACGGATGCAGTGGCGGTCGATACCATCTGTTCCCTGGTAACCGGATGGGACCCTGAGAGCATCGGTTATTTAAATCTGCTGCGGGAAAATACGGAAGCGGGGGAACTGGAGTCTATCCGGGTAAAGGGAGCGTACGTCGATGAACTGAGAAAGAAATTTACAATCAGGAAACCGGAGCTGGGCGGTATACAGCTGGAAGCAGGAAATGGGCCGTCACTGGAGGCGGAGGCAGGAAGGAATGGGGATCAGTTGGAGATACAGTATAAGACTGGAGAAAATGCCTGCAAGACGGAGATCTTCGTGGATGGGATATTTCAGTATTCCGGCGGGACGGTCGCTGATGGGGAAATTCAGCTGAATATCCCCGGACTGTCTGCCGGAACACATGAGGTGCAGATCGTCGTCTACGATCGTTTCCTGAATAAGACGGCGAAGACCATAGAAGTATAAGACCGTGAGGACCATTATGCATCAGATCAGCTCATGAACCCGGCAGATCAGATCCAGGTCCTCTTTTTTCAGTTTCAAATTGGAATTTAGTACGGTTCCATCCGGAGCCGTCACCCGGATATCGATGACCGTTCCTTCAGCCAGAGCGCGTCCGCGGACCGCTTTCATGAAGGAGGGGAATTTCGGATGGCGTACCTTAAATGAGGTCCATTCTTCTTTTAACTGCATGAGTGCTGCAAAGTTCATGGATAGGTGCTTCCTTTCTGACTGTATTGTACTGCCCGTAAAATCGTATCACAGAAAAAAACTACGGTCAATACGTAAAACGGACTGAAATTCCAGACAGAACTTGTATTTTAATGGTTGACAGGTAATAATGAAAAGAAAAGGAATTGAGAAGAACTGGAATGAAAAAGAGCTGGATTTATAAGAATCGTCAGGAGGAAGTAGAATCGTGAAGAAGCCGGATTATGTAAAAGTCATCAAAATCGCCGTGGGCGCGGGCCTGGCTATCGTCCTGGCGGAGCGTATGGGGTTACGTTACAGCGCATCCGCCGGGGTGATCACACTTTTAAGCATTCAGGATACAAAGAAGGAGACGATCCGGGTGGTGGCACGCCGGCTGTTGTCATTTGTTATGGCACTGGCCATCTCTGCGGTCGGTTTTTCTGTCTTTGGGTACGGCCCCCTGGCGGTCTGCGTCTTTCTGCTGTTCTTTTCTGCTGCCTGTATGGCGTTTGGAATGCAGGAGGGGATCTCTGTGAATACGGTGCTGATGACTCATTTCCTGGCAGAGCGTTCCATGACGGGAGCCAACATCGCCAATGAACTGGGGCTTCTGGCCGTAGGCGCGGGAATCGGTGTGATTCTCAATCTCTATATTCCCGGAAAGGTACATTTAATCCGAACGAGCCAGCGCCGGATCGAGAGCCATATGAAGGAGATTCTGCGAAAGATGGCAGGACAGCTGACCACTGGAAAGGGCGGAGATGCCGGGCTGGCAGACGGTGAACCGCCGCTTCGTTCCCTTCTGGAAGAGCTTGATACAGAGCTGAAACAGGGGGAGAAGAGCGCATATGAGGACATGGAGAATAAGCTTCTTACTGAGACGAGATACTACCTCCGGTATATGAATATGAGGCGGACACAGGCATTTGTCCTGGGACGGATCGAGGGGGAATTAAAGCATCTGGGGGAACTGCCTTCCCAGGCGCAGCCGATAGCAGAGCTAATGGAGCGGATCAGCGGGGGCTTTCATGAGTATAACAATGCAGTAGGCCTGCTTGAGGCCCTGGATGCGGTAAAGGAAGCTATGCGGGAGCAGCCCCTTCCGGAGCTTCGGGAAGAATTTGAAAATCGTGCGGTGCTGTTTCAGATTCTTCTGGAGCTGGAACAGTTCCTGGAAATAAAGAAGAAATTTGTGGAAGAACTGTCGGCAGAGGAAATAGGAAAATTTTGGAGAGAGACCACGTGTTGACAGGCGGAGCAAACTTCTGTATACTCGACACAGCGTCTGTGTGCGAAAAACGGCTTAAAGTTGTTTCTGCCGGAAACTTGAGGTTTTTTTCCTGAAATCTTCAGAGTATACTGGAAAAGAAGCTGGGGCGTGCCGGAACATTCACCGCACTGGTTTTAAAATTGTGGCCGGGAGGTGGACAACATGGAAAAAATGACGGATTTCTTTACAGCCAGGGTTGATATCTATGATGATCATATGATTCATGAGGTTGAAGGGTGCCGGGAAGGCTATCTAAAGATGGCGGAGCTCGTGCCGGAAAAGACGAAGACACTTCTGGATCTGGGGTGCGGAACCGGACTGGAGCTGGAGGCTATATGGACCAGGAACCCGGGGATTGCCGTCACAGGAATCGATCTGACGGCCGCGATGCTGGAACGGCTGAAGAAAAAGTATTCTGACCGGGATGTAACTCTGATTGAGGCGGATTACATGGCCTGCGAGCTGGGAACGGAGCGGTATGATGCCGCGGTTTCCTTTCAGACACTGCATCATTTTACCCATGAGGAGAAGCTGGGGCTGTATGAGAAATTATGGCGTGCCTTAAAGGCCGGCGGCTGCTATATCGAGTGTGACTACATGGCGGAAACGCAGGAGCAGGAGGACTATTTCTTTGCGGAGAAAAAGCGCCTGGAGGAAGAACTGAAGCTTGTTAAGGGGGAATATTACCATTTTGACATGCCGTGTACCATGGATAATCAGAAGCGTCTGTTAAGACAGGCTGGTTTTACTGAGGTGGAAGTGGTATGGAGACAGGAGAACACAACGATCCTGTATGCAAATAGATAGAGAGGGGGCCGTTTCTTTATGATGAAAGAGGTTAAGACTGCATAGCAACAGGCCTATGCAGTGAAAGATAATATGAGTAATTGTATAGCCTTTGCTATTCCTGACAGTAAAATATGTTTAGGAGGCAGCGATGCGCTATCGGAAAGCAACGGAGGTTCTGCCGGAAGAACTGGTGGAAGCAATCCAGAAGTATATGGATGGGGGATACGTTTACATCCCCAGAAAAGAAGAGAACAAGAAAAAGTGGGGAGAAGAAACATCCTTTCGGGGAGAGCTTAAGACCCGCAACGAAGAGATTTATCGTAGATATCTGGATGGATTCGGTGTGAAGACGCTGGCGGAGGAGTACTTCCTTTCGGAAAAGAGCATTCAGAGAATCATTTTATCAGAAAAAAATAAAGAAAAAAAATAGTATGGAAAAACGATGTGCCGATAAAGAACCCTGGCACATCGTTTTTTGTATATACCTCCCAATCCCCCGCCGTGTGATGTGCCGCGTCTTTCAGACAGAACCGACGACGAGGTATGCCTTCGTCCGGAGCCGTGTTAGAGTGGTTTCCGGAGGGACTGTTATGAAGAACAATATTCAAAAAATAAGAAGAGAACGCTGGAAGCTTGTGCCGGAGGCCGTACCCACGGTGAGACGGAATTGCTCGAAATGTAAAGAAAAACGTGAATTTATAAATAGCATGAAATTCCGTGTAAATGCTAATGGGAAAAACGTGGATGTATGGCTGATCTACCGCTGCGAGAAATGCAGTACCACCTGGAATATGAGCATTTTTGAGCGGAGCCCGGTGAGTGCGATACCGGAAGAGGAGTACGCCGGCTTCCAGGCAAACGACCGCCTGCTGGCAGAATCCTACGGAAGACGAAGGGATTTATTTGTAAAAAACAGAGCGGAAGCAGTGACGCCGGAAGGCGGATACCGGATAGAGGCAGAGGCGGAATCTGAAACAGGCACAGAGGAAGGCGCAGAGGCAGGAGCAGAGGCAGGGGCCGAGGAAAACGTCCTCCCGGCTGAAAGCGGCTTCCGGCGTATTGAGCTGGAGGTTCCGTTTCCCATGGTATTGAGACTGGACAGCCTGTTGGCCGACCGTCTGGGGTATCGAGAAGCATGGTGAAGCGCTGGTGCGGCCAGGGAGTCGTGGTGAAGCTGGACAGAGAGGAGAACGTGTGGAAATCGGAGGAGAAGCTCTGCCGGGAAAAGGTCAGGAACGGTCTGGTGATCGGAATCCGGCCTGTCCTGTCGGTTTCTGAGGCAGGCACGATGCCGCAGGTCTGTCCTCCCGGTTTGACGCCTGTGAAATTAAAAGCCTGAAGGACGATCTGAACTGTTATATAAATATTACCATATTGTATTGGAATGCTTGACCGTATAAGGTAAAGATGGTATAATGAAGTAAATAAAACTGCGGAAGGAGATCGGCTATGATGAATCTGGAGAAGATGAAAAAACGAAAGAAAGAGTTGGGAATGACGAACCAGGAACTGTCTGAACGGTCCGGCGTGCCGCTGGGAACCGTTAATAAGATATTCAGCGGAGCCACGAAGTCGCCGCAGTACGATACGATACTCGCACTGGAGACGGTTCTGGGGATGACGTTTTACCGCGACGAAGATGGACCGTATGTCAGCAGCATGCGGGAAGAAGCTTTTCATTATACGGTTCACGGATCGTATACCCTGAAGGATTACTATGCGCTCCCGGATCATCTCAGGGCCGAGTTAATTGACGGCCAGTTTTACTATATGTCATCTCCCGGCCTCATTCACCAGAAGCTTGTCGGAGAACTGTACTTTCAGATCAAAGAATATATCCGGAGAAAGGGGGGACCCTGTGATGTATTTCTTGCTCCATTTGATGTGTTTCTGGATTCGGATGACAGAACGGTGGTACAGCCTGACCTGATGATTATCTGCGATCAGACGCGTGTGGAAGCGAAAGGCGTAACCGGTGCCCCAGATTTTGTCCTGGAGATCATATCCGAGAGCACAGGGAAGAAAGACTATTCGACGAAACTGAATAAATACTGGTCGGCAGGAGTCCGTGAATACTGGATCGTTGATCCGTTAAAGGGACGAGTTCTGACGTACTGTTTTAACGGCGATAATCCGGATATAGGGATATATGGTCTGCATGATACAGTTCCAGTGGGAATTTATGGAGATTTGTCCATCGATTTTGGAGAGTTTTCCTTTCTGGTGTGATTTTTATTGGAA
Organism: Hungatella sp.; assembly: GCF_046966825.1. Classification (NCBI taxonomy): domain Bacteria; kingdom Bacillati; phylum Bacillota; class Clostridia; order Lachnospirales; family Lachnospiraceae; genus Hungatella; species Hungatella sp. Next base: position 20,231 of record NZ_JBKVCZ010000010.1, read on the forward strand.
GACAGGTGGTTTCCCGCGGACGTGAGATCAGATACGTGTATCTGCGAGGAACTGCCGGATAAAAGGAATCAGACACACCTCATTGACAGGAGGCGTTCTGATTCCTTTCTTCTTTTTAGGAAGAATGCTCCTTCTTCCGGAACTCAGAGGGGGTGGCGCCCGTGTAGTCTTTAAAAAGCTTGCAGAAATATTTGACGTTAGGGATCCCGACAGCCTCTGATATTTCGTACAGCTTCTGATTGGTGTTCAAGAGCAGCTGTTTCGATTTTTCAATCCGCACATTCTGAAGGTAGTTAATCAGATTCAGGCCGGTCTTCTTTTTGAACAGGGAGCTGAAGTAGCTGCTGTTCATGGAGATTAGGTCGGAGATCATACTCAAATCCAGATCCAGGTAATAGTTTTGCTCCATGTAGGCGATGGCCTGGTCTACCGGAGAGGAAGCCATGTGGGAGGCAGGGGCGGATCCGTCCTTTTTCTGCTTCCAGTAATTCATCAGCCGGGCATAGAGCGCATCCGTCAGGGCATCAGGAGAATCGCACGCCGTCATGGCTTCGGAAACGGAAAATTCAATTCGGTAGGCGCTTTCCGGTTCGAGACCGTCTTTGGCGGCCTGAAGTGCAAAGGTTTCTTCCAGCCTGTCGAGACAGTCACAGACGTACCCGGGGGAAGAATTCTCTACGCTGAGGATGTGATGGATGAAGCTGTAGAAGTTCTGGCGCAGATCGAATTGGCTGTTCCCAATGAAGTAGTGGTACAGCGTTTCGATCATGGTTAAGGGAATCACGGGAGTTCGTGCCTCCGTGTTCCGTTGCCGTTTCGGGTGAAATGCCACGGCCTCCGGATGGAAGAGCCGGTGATGCAGCAGCATGCATGCTTCCTGATACATGGAGGGAAGCGATTCCCTGGAACTTTCCACGCGGCTGATGGAGAGGCAGATCCGAAGCCCGTGTTTCTGGCTGTATACCCGGATATCTTCCTCTATATTCTGCCATATCTTGTGGCCGTAAGCAGAATCGAGGCGTGAAAAGTTGAAAAGCAGGCATTTATAGACGGACAGGATATCCGCCTGGTAAACGGCAGTATAGGGCTCAAACAGGGAGACGATCCACAGAAAATGGTTTTTATAGTCGATCGAAGACCCGTCTGAAGAAATAACAGGCGTGATCTTAATGCAGACAACCGCCATGTACTCCTCCGGAAATGCAATGGAGTAGTGGGAGAGGAAATGTCCGATCTCCCCGGCCGGATAACGACCGGACAGGATATTACCCAGCAGCAGCTCCTGGAAACGGTCAAGCTTTTTTTCGTAAGTGTGGATCCGTTCCGTCAGCTCCAGGCGAAGTGACTGCTGTTCCTTCAGCTGTCCAATCACCCGGGTGAGCACTTCTTTTATCTCATTCTTAGTGCTGGGCTTTAACAGATAGTCTTTGACTCCATATTGAAGGGCCGTGCGGGCATACTCAAAATCGCTGTAGCCGCTCAGGATGATAAACTGGCCTTCCGGCAGCAGTTTCTGGCTCTCCCGGATAAATGTCAGGCCATCCATGAGCGGCATTTTGATATCGGTCATGATGATGTCGGGAGCATGCTCCCGGCAGAGACGCAGCCCCTCTTCTCCGTCACCGGCCTCGTAGATGTGTTCAAAGTCCATCTCCAGCTTTCGCAGGGTGACGATCAGTCCTTTTCTTATGATATCTTCATCTTCAACAATCAAAAGTGTCATAACTTACTCCGTTCGTTAAGAAATTTTTCTTCCTGCTCCTTTGTCGGTATGGAGACGGGCAGGGAGATCGTGTTGCAGGCGCCGCCTAAGTCTGAGGAGGAAAATGTAAAGGAATAGTGCCTTCCGTAAAGGAGGAAGAGACGCAGATTTACATTGAGAATGCCGATGCTTTTACCGGATCGGGAGGATTCCTTCTCCGGCGGTTCAAGGGATAAGGGTTCGACCTCCAGTGTTTCCGTGGACTTCTTCATGGCAGCTGTAAGCATCTGCTGCTGTTCCGCGCTGATTCCTGTCCCGTTGTCCTCAATCTTAATGATAATGCTGGAATCTCCCCTGTAAATGGTCACCTTTATGATCAGCTCACTCAGCTTATTCTCAAATCCGTGGACAAAGGAATTTTCAATAATGGGCTGAAGAATAAAATTGGGAATCTCAAAGCGGAGCAGATTGTCCGGCACCGACAGGAGCAGGGTGACCCGGTTGTTTAGCAGTAAATTCTGGATATTGATATAGTCCCGGATGATCTGCAGCTCGTGCTCCAGCGTGCAGTGGTAGCTGGCGGGGGAGATGTTGTAGCGCATCAGGTTCCCCAGGGCGGCGATGCTGTCGGAGAAATCATCCAGATCGTGGATGATGGCGATCATTTTAAAGGTATCCAGGATATTAAAGAGAAAATGAGGATTGATCTGGGCCTGGAGGGCGGAAAGCTCCGTCTCCTTCTGCAGCATCCTGGCTTTGTATACCCGGTTGATCAGCTCATTGATTTTGAATGACATATAGTTGATATCGGTGGCCAGCTGATCGATCTCATCCTCCCCGTTTACCGGGATGGCGACATGGAAATCGCCTTCCTGAATCTTATGTACGGCATCGATAATCGTGTTGATCTTTCGGATCAGTAGTGTGGACAGGAGGTAGGAGAGCAGCACGATGCCAATGGCAGCCGCTAAAATCACCAGGGTGAACAACTGCTGAGCCTTTAGAACCGGGCCGTCGATCTCGATGCCCGGAACCGCGCACAGGATCCAGCTGTCCAGCGAACCGATCTGTTTGATGGAAATCAGATACTCTGTCTGCGCCAGGGAGACGAGGAACGAGCCTTTATTGCTGTCAGAGAGACAGTCCCCCTCCATAAGTCTCTCTTCCAGTGAATGGCGGAAATCTGCGGTAACCTCTGCCGGCAGGTCGGAGATGATCTTTCCGTCGCTGTTTACCGCTGCCACAAAACCGGATTCCATGGCCGGTATGGTTTTCATGTCCTCGAAAAATACGGATGGTTTGATGCAGACCTCCAGGAAATTATTTGAGGTCAGAAGTGGATAAAACAGGGAATAGACCATCTGCTCTTCCCCGCCGTAGCCGTAGCTGTAGCTGCGGTTTATGTGGCATGGCTCCAGGTAAAAGCCCTTGTCAAAAATGGAATGCTCCATCTCCTGCATCCACGGCTCTGAGCGGTAGTCATCGTACTGATGAAGGTACTGGGTTTCTGGAATCGAGGGGTTATTTGTGAAAAAGTGGTAGTAGGATATCTCCGGGCTGGAGGCTTCCAGCCATGAGAGCAGGGGCGAAATATCGTTGTTCAGAATCTCGATTAATTCGAGATCACCATAAAATTTGGGAACGAAGAACTTATTGATGACCGTATTGGTGGAGACTAAATAGGAGACATTTCTTATTTTTTCTATTTTGGAATTGATGGTGTTCAGTTCCTGATCCAGTCTCTGATCGATGGCGCTCACGGCGTTTTCCCGGACCGGCTTTACGATGGACTGATACAGCAGGACAAGGCAGAGTATGAGCGGGAATGAGACAAGGACAAGATAACAGAGAATCAGCTTCGATTTATAATGCATTTTTTTGATTATTCCCATTTGCAGGACCTCCGAAGTATGGATATTACGTGAAAACAACTATATTTATTGTACTATTTCCAAAAAATGTGTACTTCTTTTACAAAAAACGTGTGATATACTATGAGCACCTGGTAAGGTATGCTGTATGGCAAACGGGAATGTTCCCAATATTCAATTATAAAGCGTTTTTTTTGTTTTGCAACGGGAAAAAACGTCAGATGGAGGAGGCTTGGTATGTGTATATGAAAAAATTACCCAAAAAAAAGAGGTCAGGAAAGAGGCAGTTTCAATTGCAGCTAATGGTGATTCCTGCCATGGTTTTCTTTTTTATTTTTTCCTATATCCCGGTTATGGGACTGGCAAATGCTTTTCTGGATTACTCGCTGACCGACGGATTCTTCGGCCACGCATTTGCAGGAATGAAGTATTTTAAGGAGCTGTTCTCCAGCGAGAGCTTCTATCTCGCCATGAAAAATACGCTGGGAATGAGTTTCTTGAAGTTCTTCTTTACGTTTACGTCGCCGCTTTTGCTGGCGCTCATTATCAATGAGGTACCGTTCAAGTGGCTGAAGAAGGCAACCCAGACGGGAAGCTACTTACCGCATTTCCTGTCCTACGTTATTGTAGCGACGCTCTGGATTGTGTTTCTGGACAGCAAGGGACTGATCAATGATATTCTGATGAGACTGCATATCACGGATATGCCCATCGAATTCCTGGCGGATTCCAAGTATTTCTGGTGGATCGGCGTGTGGATCGACTGCTGGCAGGAGAGCGGCTGGAATGCGATTATTTATCTGGCGGCCATCGCGGGCATCAACCAGGATATCTACGAAGCGGCGGCCGTGGACGGCGCCGGGCGTCTAAAACGGATCACACAGATCACGCTTCCGTCTATCGCATGGACGGCCGGAGTCCTTTTCGTTATGAACTGCGGAAACTTACTGAGCGGCGGACCGGTGGCTTCCAACTTCAACCAGTCGTATTTGCTGGGAAATGCTTTTAACTATTCGAAATCCTATGTAATCCAGAAATTCATTGTCGATGAAGGCTTAAACCAGCTGAGGTTTTCCTTTGCGGCGGCGGGGAATCTGATTCTGTCCGTACTTTCGGTGACGCTTCTTCTGACCGCCAACAAAATATCAAAAAAAGTATTTGGAAAGAGCGTCTTTTAACGGGAGGGTGACGATATGCTTCGTATGAAATTAGGAAGATCAAGAGAGGACAGAATCATTAATATCGTTACTGCTGTATTGTGTATTCTGGTTCTGATCGTGACCGTATATCCGGTTTATTACTGCCTGATCTATTCGTTTAATGACGGCAAGGATGCGGCGAAACAGGCGATTTACTTCTGGCCGAGAAAGTTTTCCCTGGAGAATTACAAGATCGTTTTCCAGAACAAAGCGATCTATCCGGCCTTCATGATGACGATGCTCAGGAGTATTGTGGGAACGGTACTGGCTGTTTTCTGTATGGCAATGGCGGCGTACGCGCTGTCCAAGGATAACTTAAAGGGGCGGAAGGTCTATATGATTATGGGCGTCATAACGTTGTATTTTTCAGCCGGAGTGGTGCAGTCCTATCTCCTTTACCGGGAGATGCGGCTTTTGGATTCCTTCTGGGTCTATATCCTGCCTAACATTTTTCAGTTTTACTATATCATTCTGTTTATATCATTTTTCAGAGAACTGCCAGCGGCGCTGGAGGAATCGGCGCAGATGGACGGAGCGGGGTACTTTACGATCTTATTTAAGATCATCATACCACTGTCGACGCCGGTGATCGCCACCGTATCACTGTTTGTAGGGGTCTGGCATTGGAACGACTGGTTCCATCCGGCGTTCTTTATCCAGAACGAGAGCCTGATGACACTGCCGGCCGTCCTGATGCGGGCCATGTCTCTGGCTGAGGCGCAGCAGACGCTGCAGAAGATGATTGCCGTGCCGTCGCAGAGCAGTACCACCATGGAGTCGGTCCGGTATGCAATGTTAATCGTGTCGATTTTGCCGGTAACAATTATTTATCCATTCGTCCAGAAATTCTTCTTAAAAGGAATGATGCTGGGCGCGGTGAAAGAATAGAAAACTGCAAATAAAAAAGTAAATAAATAACCATACATAAAGGAGAGAGGGAATATGAGAAAGTTGAAACGTGTATTATCATGCATGGTGTGCTCTGCTATGGTAGCAGGTATGCTGGGAGGCTGCGGGGGCGGCCAGAGTACGGTTAAGGAGACCACAGCGGGGACTGCGGCAGTGGATACGACGGAAGCAGAAACGCAGACAGAGGCGCCGCAGGCAGCTGCATCAAATTTCCAGTCTGAGATGGATTGGGAGAAAATCGGCTGGCAGGCAGATCCGGAAGATCTGGAATGGAAGGAAGACACATCGCCCATAGAATTAGGGTATTACGCCAACTTCTCCTGGTTTTCGCTGGACTGGAACGATGCCACGGCAGAGCGTGTGACCGCGAAGACAGGCGTTGATTTAAACTTTATGAAACCGGTAGTTGACGACGGCCAGAAGCTGAATATGATGATCGCCGGCAATCAGCTGCCTGATATCCTGACTCTGGACAAAAATGACGCGGCCTTAAAGAAGATGGCTGAGGCGGGGATGCTGTGGTCACTCGACGATCTGATTGACCAGTATGCGCCGAAGATGCGTGAAATACTTCCGAAGGAAATCTTAAGCAACTATCAGATGGCGGATGGGAAGACATATCAGTTTACTACATGGATTCAGGGAGAAGCATGGCAGAAGGCCGCGAGAGAGTACGATCAGATCGTGGGAACGAACCAGCCAGTCATGACGGTCAGAAAAGATTACTACGATGAGATTGGTCGTCCGGAGATCAAGAATATGACCGAATTCATCGCCGCTGTTAAGCAGATGAAGGAAAACCATCCGGATAAAATCGGTTTTTATCCCGCTGATGGAAGCATGTCCGCCGATGAGTTTGGAAAGAGCGCGAAGCTTTCCCACTACGGCATTCAGATGGGATTGAGCACCGATTTTTCAGAGAAGGACGGGGGAATCCAGTGGGTGGTCCGCGACGACAAGTTCAAAGAACCAATGAAGTATTTAAATGAGATGTATCTGGAAGGAATTCTGACAAAGGATCCGTTCATTGATACCAAGGATGTAGGAAAGGCCAAGATTGAGCAGGGCGATGTAATTTCCTACTGCTGGACAATCTCCGACGGCGAGAAGGTGCCTGGAGACAACCCGGATACTTCCTACGAGATTCTGCCTCCGTTCGAGACATACGGACAGATCAGAACGGGAGCCGGCTGGCTGGCGACTGTGATTCCGAAGACCTGCAAGGACCCTGAGAGAGCGATTCGTTTCCTGGAATATCTGGCATCTGTAGAGGGACACAGCGACGTATCATGGGGCATCGAAGGCGATACGTATCAGGACGCGGTAGCAGGCGCCCAGTGGCATATGGTAGATGGAAAACCGGTTCTGCTGGAAGAGTATGTGAAGGATAAGAACGCGGACTGGGGCGGCGTTGCCTCCAGAAACGGACTGGGCGAGTATTGGATCGCCTGTAACGAGCTGTTGTGGAACCTGCCGTGGTGGAACGACCAGGATGAGAGAATGAACAAATTCAATGAACAGTTCGGAAAGTATGTGGAATTCCGTCCGGAACTGGACATTCAGGACCCGTCACCGGAATCTGAAGAGGGAATTATCAGACAGAAAGCGTTCAGCCTCCTGCAGCAGTATTCTGTAAAAATGATCTTTACCGAGGACTTTGAGTCTGTGTACCAGGAATTCATTCAAAAGATCGATGAGCTGGGAATGAATAAGGTGGAAGCTTATTGGACAGAAGAGTATAAGAATAAGACAAAATAAGAGGGATTATGACTGAGAAAAAGATTACCTGCTGCGGAATCAGACCACTCATTTACTGCATCAGCAGGGAAGAGGGAGATCCGTATCTGATCCATAATTACGACGGCGCGGTGGAGTTCCCGCCCGTTACCCGGTGTTTTATCCTGCCCTTCCAGGGGCAGGGGGAGTACCGCTCCTATGAGGTGAAATCGAAAGAGCCATTCCAGATTTACATAAGTGCAGATGAAATGGAGGTGACCGTTTCAGTAGATAAAGAGGACACTGTATCCCAGTTGGCATGGAAAGAATTTGACGGCCCGCCGCACTGTGATGTGATGGGGAATTCCATGGAGCTGGACTTCGAAAATGGGGATATCTTCCAGGATACGTATTACCATTTTTACTGGGAAACGCTTCTGCCCTCTGTGGTGGAACGGACGAGGGCGAAATCGTATTCCAACAGCGATGGTTACGTGGTGAGTACGCTTCAGAAGGGCGCCTATGCGGGAACGTACCCGGATGTGGATCATGAATTCCAGATCAAGGGACGCCTGGCCATGGCGGATGAACTGGATCTGGCTGTGGTAAGGCGCATGATGGAACTGCAGCTTAAGCTGATGGCGGAGGACCCGGAGCAGGCGTTCCGTGATCCGTGTGCCATTCAGCCGAACGGAGCCAGAGAGTACCATGTCAGGCGGAACAGCCTGGATAACTCGGAGAATGCGGAGATGTTTCTCGTGACCGGGAATATCGAAATCATTGAATCTGCATGCTTTTATTACGCAGCCGTTAAAGACGATGACTGGCTTCGCGGCCATATCGAGGGGCTGGAAAACTCCCTGTCCCTTGTGGAGAGCTGTATCGACCGACAGGGCCGGCTGTGGTCCGACGTTTATTACGAGGATCAGGTGATCAAGGACGGCCGGGAATGTATGGCCCAGGCGCTTGCGGCCAGATCATTTGAAATCATGGCCGGGCTGGAAGCGGTCTTAAAACGGGATAAACAGGAGGCGCATTACCGGGCCGTATCGGGGCTGCTGAAGGGTGCCCTGGTGCAGGCGCTTCCCACCGGCTTCTGGGATGCGTCGAAGAAGCGGTTTATCGACTGGGTGGACAGAAATTCGGTGTCTCATGACCATATCCACCTTCTGGCAAATGAGCTTCCGGCGCTGTTTCATTATACAAATCCGGATCAGGAGCAGGGCGTGGACCGTCTGATGGAGGCATGTTTTGAGGAGTTCCAGCGTTTCCCCAGCTTCGTTTCCGCCAGAATTTCAGATTATACGGAGTCGGAGATCGGTTCGGGAGGCCCGTATGACCTCTGTGCGGCCGGCAGATACTGGTGCTGGGATTTTGCCTACTGGAGAGAAAAGGGAAGAACTGATATTCTGGAACAACAGCTTTTGGCGGTCTGCCGTCAGGCCAGGATGGACGAATACCGGATGGGGGAACGGTATGACATGAATTACGTTTACTATCCCAGTGAGAAAAACTGGCATGGAGCGGCCCATTATTACGAGTATCCCTGCGTATTTATCTGGAATCTGATTGCCGGGTACGCGGGTGTGCGGTTTGCGCTTCAGGCTGATTTAGAGATAGAGCCGATGCTCGCCGGAGACGGAAGAGTAAGGCTGGAAAATCCGCAGTACGGCATTGAATATAAGGTGGCGGGAAATACCATTTTCGTGAAAAATCTGCTTGCTCAAGAGCGGTCTCTGCTGGTAAAATGGAAAAATGAGGAACGGCTGGTGAAGCTGGGAGAAAACGAGACCTGGTCCTATACGTGCGGTGTGAATTAATGGAATACCAGAGCGTGTTTTAAATAAAAAGGGAAAGCTGTACAGATACCTGTACGGCTTTTCTGAAATGAGGAGATTATATGGTAAGAGATATAAAAAGATATGGAAATCCGGCCTGCAGGGAACGTGCCATTATACAGGGTCCGAACTGCCGTTTCACCGTATTGACGTCCTCACTGATTCGTATGGAATACAGCGAAAACGGCAGCTTTGAGGACAGGGCTACGCAGATTGTGATGAACCGGGAATTTACGGTTCCGAAATATGAAGCTGCATGGAACGGTGGTTTCCTGACGATTACTACGGAGTTTTTGCATCTGCGTTACCGGGGCGGGGTGTTTGCTGAAGACGGATTAAGTATACGGACGATCATAGATCCAAAGACGGGAGAAAGCCGTTTATGGCGCTGGGGAGACGAGAGTAAGGATCTGGGAGGAACAGCGCGCACGCTGGATGAGGTGGATGGTGCGATTCCTCTGGAGCACGGGCTGATTTCCAGAGAAGGCTGGTCTGTGATTGATGACAGCAGTTCCATGGTCATTGGAGAGGACGGCTGGGTTACGCTGCGCGGAGGAGTTGAGCTGGATTTCTACTTCTTTGGATATGGCCATCGCTATCAGGAATGTATCCGCGATTTTTACAGGCTGTGCGGGAATACGCCTTTGCTTCCGCGGTGGGCGCTTGGAAACTGGTGGAGCCGGTATCATAGATATACGGAAGAGGAGTATAAGAGGCTGATGGTGCGCTTTCAAAGAGAGCAGATTCCATTTTCCGTGGCAGTCATTGATATGGATTGGCATCTGGTCGATATTCCGCCGAAATATGGAACCGGGTGGACCGGATATACCTGGAACCGGGAGCTGTTCCCTGATCCGCCGGAGTTTCTGGCGTGGCTCCATGAACAGGGGCTGAAGGTTACCTTGAATGTCCATCCGGCGGACGGGGTGCGCGCCCATGAGGAGGCGTATCCGCGAATGGCGGAGGTGTTGGGAATCGATCCGGCAAGCGGGACAGCGGTGGAGTTTGACGTGACGGACCGGGCGTTTCTGGAAGCGTACTTTGATGTGCTGCACCACCCGATGGAAGAGGACGGCGTCGATTTCTGGTGGGTGGACTGGCAGCAGGGGAAGAAAACCAGGATTCCCGGCCTGGACCCGCTCTGGATGCTGAACCATTACCACTATTTGGACAGCACACGGGCGGGCGGCGCGGGCCTTACATTTTCCCGGTATGCGGGAATTGGCAGCCATAGGTATCCTGTTGGATTTTCCGGGGATACCATCATAAGCTGGGAGAGTCTTCAGTTTCAGCCGTATTTTACGGCTTCGGCAAGCAACGTGGGATATGGATGGTGGAGCCATGACATCGGAGGACACATGATGGGGGCCAGGGATGATGAACTGGCGGCGCGCTGGGTGCAGCTCGGCGTATTTTCACCGATCAACCGGCTTCACAGCACCTCCAATCCATTCAGCGGTAAGGAACCCTGGAATTTCAATAAGCGGGCCGAGATGATTATGGGAGACTTTTTGCGGCTCCGTCATGAACTGATCCCTTATCTCTATACCGCGAACCACCGGGCCTGCTTCGAGGGATGTCCTCTGGTTCGGCCGCTGTACTGGGAGGAGCAGGAACAGAAGGAAGCCTATGAGTTCCCGAATGAATATTATTTCGGCTCGGAACTGCTGGCCGTGCCTATTACGGAACGGATGGAACCGGAGGCGGAGCTGGCGGGCGTGAAAGCCTGGATTCCGGAGGGAGTCTGGTTTGATTATCAGAATTCGCGGATATATCGGGGCGGAAAACAGATGATGCTTTACCGTACCTTAGAGGAGATGCCGGTGCTTGCAAAGGCGGGAGCGATCATTCCCAGAAGCCTTGACAGGATGGGAGGAACGGGAAATCCGAACTGCATGGCGGCCGATATTTTCCCTGGTGCGGATGGCTGTTTCAGCGTATGGGAAGACGACGGGAGAACAGAGGCAGATGGGGAAAATGATGACAGGTGGGCTGTAACGCGGCTTTCCCTGGAGTGGAGCCCGCTTACCCGTTTTGTAATCGACGGTGTTGAAGGAAATCGGAGCGCTGTCCCGGAAATGCGGTCGTGGAAGCTGAATTTCCGGAATGTGGAATATGGGGTTCCGGAAGTGACCGTCGAAGGAGAGCGTGTGGACGCGGTTGTCTCCTACGATGGGGTGAGAAAAAATCTGACACTGGAGCTTTCGGAAATCCCCTCCGTAAAAACCGTGGAGGTGCGATTTGGAACCGGTATGGAGATGGCCTCTATGGACCGGGCAGATCAGGCATTCGAGATTTTAAACAGGGCGCAGATTTCTTATGATAAAAAGGAAGCGATATTAGATGCGGTAAAGAAACAGAGAGGCGATGCGCTTCTGACGATTCAGAGCATAGAGGAAAATACAGTACTGGTGGGGGCGCTGGCGGAAATACTGTTCAGCGATGGAAATTAAAATGCGTTTCCCCGCACATAGACATCAGGCATTATGCCCGGCGGCCCTTTGACAGGGACGCCGGGCTGTAAGCGTTTGATACAGATACACAGCAGGCAGACTGAAAGGAGAAAAGAGATGGAAAGTATTTTTAAGGTTGGTGAATTTGAGATAATTTCGGAGGCGGCTGTATCCTGTACCGCTTCCATGACAGAAAACGGGGCGGGGAGGACCGTTACGGAGTTTCAGCTTCAGTCAGACCGTATTTCGAATATGGGAACTGCCGTTGAAATCCGTTATTCCTTTCCCATTATGGATATCTGCGGACGGTGGCATCCGAACTGCCGTGCCGACCGGGCGCTGAAGGCGGATTGGGAGGCGCCGGTGGCGTCCATGACAGCTGTCTCGGCTCCTGTCGTCTGTTTCTTCAATTCCGAAAGCAGGAACAGACATACGATCGCAGCTTCGGAGCTGTGCCAGGAAGTGGATATGAATGCCGGAGTGCATGAGGAAGACGGCAGGATGGCCGTTAAGATCCGGTTTGTTCTGAGCCCGCAGAAGCTGAGCGCGGGATATTCCCTCCGTCTGTGGGAGTCACAGGAAGATGTTCCGTATTGGGATACGTTAGATCAGGTGAGGCAGTGGTGGGAGGAGGCAATGCCGCCTGTCATGGAGGTGCCGGACGCGGCCAGAGAGCCGGTGTACTCTTTCTGGTACTCCTGGCATCAGGATATCAATGCCTCTATTGTTGAGGAGGAGGCGGAGCGCGCTGCGAAAATGGGCTTTGATACGATTATCGTGGACGACGGCTGGCAGACCGGGGATAATAACCGTGGATACGCATTCTGCGGGGACTGGGCACCCGAGCCTGGAAAATTTCCGGATTTTCCGGAGCATATACGGCGGGTTCACGCCATGGGTATCAAGTATATGCTGTGGTTTTCCGTACCGTTTGTGGGAAAGAACACAGGCTGCTGGAACCGTTTCTCCGATAAACTGCTCTGCTACGACGAGCGGCAGCAAGCCGGAGTTCTGGATCTGCGTTATCCGGAGGTACGGGAGTATTTGCTGGCAGTCTATTTAAAAGCTGTCCGGGAATGGGATTTAGATGGGCTGAAGCTGGATTTTATCGATGAGTTTTATATAAGAGAGGGCACTCCTGTGTGGAAGGAGGGAATGGATTTCAGGGATATCCAGGAGGCGCTGGACGTGTTTATGACCAGCGTGCGGGAGACTCTGCGGAAGGAAAAGGAGAATCTGCTGATTGAATTCAGGCAGCGCTATATCGGACCCAACATGCGCAGGTATGGTAATATGTTCCGCGTTTCAGACTGCCCCTGTTCTCCGGTGACCAACCGGGTGGGCTGTGCGGATCTGCGGCTCCTGTGCGGACACAGCGCCGTCCATTCGGATATGCTGATGTGGAACCGCGGGGAGAGCCCGGAGGCCGCGGCCATACAGGTCCTGAGCTGTCTCTTCGGCGTTCCGCAGATATCGGTCCGCCTGGCGGATCTGGAAGAGGGGATTACGGAGATGCTCCGGTTCTGGCTGGATTTTATGAGACAGCACAGAGCACTGCTGCAGACGACTGTGATCCATGCGAAGGAGCCGGAAAACCTCTATCCGGAGGTGAGCGTGGAAAATGAAACGGAGGAGATCCTGGTTCATTATTCGGCGGGAAGAGTGATCCGTCCGGCTGCGCAGAAGGAAATAACTTACTTTGTAAACGCCCAGCACGCCCAGGAGCAAATACTTATTCTGGATCCGGAAAGGGCGGTATCGGTTACCGTGAAGAACTGCCGCGGAGAAGTGACGGAGACCATGGAGTGGAACGGGGGAGAGAGCCTCGTAAGGCTGTCCATGCCCGCGTGCGGTCTGTGTGAGCTGCACTGGGAATGATCGCAGCGAGGTGCTGGTACTGCGTGCGTTGCGTAATGCGGTACTGGTACTGCGTTGCGTAATGCAGTACTAGTGAATTGGGATATAGAGATCAATCTGGGATTCCGGGTTGTCATATCCTGAAAACCGCTGATCGTATACTTCAAAATCTTCCCGCGCATCCAGCTTCTCATTCGTTCCAAGAAACCAGGTGCCCCAGATATAAGAATAGCTGTCCTGAAGGAGGGAGAGGCTGCCGGTGTGTGTGAACACCGCGTAGCGCCCTCCTTTTATGATCTTTGGAACAAATGGCGCAGGGAGGCCGTCAAAGCTGCTGACTTCGACCGCTGCGACCTCTGAGAAGAGAACATCCCCATTCATGCTGTAGAGCGTGTTGCCCTGGCCGCAGGCCTCGCAGATGCCGAAGCCTCTCCCGCCGGGGATCTGGTGGGGTATCTGATGAGACATTTCCATAAAGGCGGCCCAGAGGCCGGGCAGCACGTTATCGTTCAGCGTGGTGCTGCCGCGCAGACCGGCGGCCATGATATCGGGCAGTTCCACAATGACGGGATGGACTGTCAGGTTCTTCGTGATATGGGTGAGGCGTTCCCCCTCCAGCTGCGGCTTGGATCCGATGAACAAATCGAGCCGGTTTTTCCGGTAGGAGACCGGGCTGGTGAGGTAAAGCGACTTGAAGGCACGGCTGAAGCTTTCCGCAGATTCGAATCCGCAGTCTAAAGCGATATCGAGGATCCGCCTGTCCGTATAGAGCAGCTCCTTGGCGGCTTTGGCGATCCGCCGTTTCCGGATGTAGCTGCCCACACTTTCACCCAGCAGGGCATTGAACTGCCGGGTAAAGTGGTAGTAGGAGTATCCGGCCGCGGCAGCCGCGTCTTCGACTTTGATGTCTTCGCCCAGATGATTTTCGATGTAGAGAATGGCGCGTTCCAGCGCTTTTAAATAGTCCATGGTCAGTCTCCTTTCGGCCAGAGCGTGTTTGAAAATTGCTTTCCGTCAGCTGTGCGTCACAGTGGCCAGCGTATTTTGGTATAATCTGGCTGAATCTTAAGGTTATGCGAATGGATTCGGGGCGAAACGGAACATATCCGGAGCCGCGGGTTCACCGGAGATGGAGATTACTTCTTCCGAAGTGGGGAGCGGATCGCTCAGCCGGTACGTATGCCAGCCGTTTTCTGCCCGTCCGCCCCAGCATAATTCTATTATACCATCCATCGGATCAAGGATCATGCTTTTTGTTGTGCCAAAAAAATCCTGATAGAAACGGCAGCACAGTCCATTCGGATAGGGGGCTAGAAGCATGGATTTTAACTGGCTGACTGTGAGCGTTTCCACGCTGTCTGCAATGCTCTTAATATAGTCATACCGCTTCAGGGAATGGATCATGGCCTCCGGTTCTAAGGATGCCAGTTCCTGGATTACGGCATGGTTGGTGGCGTGGGTGTAGGGAAGCGGGGAGGTTTCATCCAGCGGACGGACCGCCATTCTGCCATCCAGTGTTTCTACCAGGGCGCCATTTCCGGAACGGTCCAGCAGGATCAGATTGAGATTGTAGGCGATGGGCATGTCCTTTAAAAAGAGGAGCGCCTCCCTGGTATCACGGCAGTTTTCCAGAAGCGAGCGGATAACCGCCCAGTACTGCAGGCCCTCCAGTGCAGGCCGGCGCATACATTTGTCGGCGCCGACCGGAAATCCGCAGGAGCTCATGGTGACGGCGAGCCCCTGGTCATTGAAGCCATCCTCCCGTCCAAAGCTTAAGACACTGGTACCCATATGCGTATATTTCCCTTCCACACTGGTTTTAATCAGCTGGAAATCCTCCAGTTCGTCGTTGAATTCATAGTTGCGCGCAATAAGCGGGTGTCCGTTCGAGGATTTGGAGGGCAGGAGGGCTAAGTGACTGCAGTTAGGCTTTAAATAGGTCATGGCATAGTAGACGACAGATTCCAGAGGGACATTCAGTTCGCCGGCAAAACCGGAAAGCTCCTCGTTCAGTCCCGGGCACCACCGGGCAAACAGCGTTTCCGCCTGCCGGGCTTCGGCTTCACCGAAGTTTTCATATCCGGATGTATAGTAATTCTTCATTGATGGAATGGAGGCTGCCATGCGTCCCAGCGCCTGTCCGATCTCATAACTGCTTCCTTTCAGTTCCAGCGTTCGTGTTGTGATTGATTTCATAAGTGAATACCTCCTGTGTTGGTTGATTGATGAGATAATCTTAATGTAAATAAGAAATTTAATCTTGACATTTCCTGCGGGAATTTCTGGAGTGTGAGTATGCGTAAGCAGTCAGGTCTTTTACGAATGCTGTGTTTATGATATACTATGAGCACTTGGTGAGGTTGTTCACGAACCTAGTGCGAGTCATACCTGACCACTTAGCGAGGTAGTTTACGAGCTTAGTGGGAACGGTACAATGGGAGCATCGTGTAATTCAGAACGTGTCAGAAAGGAAGGAATAAGCGTATGGCGGGAATGAAGCTGGCGGAGCCGTGGCTGCCTGAAGTATATGAAATTGTGTCGGAGGAGACAGAGCTTCTTCATCAGAGCAGGGAAGAGGACGAGCGGATCCAGAATGCATATTTAAAAAATATGACTGCACAGGAGGAAGAGTTTTCCGGCCTGTGTTTTTCCAGAGTAAAGTTTGAAAATTGCAGTTTCGAAGGGTGTAATTTTGAAAAGGCGGAATTCAGCGATGTGTTGTTTATCTCCTGTAACTTTTCCAACTGTCTGTTCCGAGACAGCTTTCTCAGACGGGTGTCATTTCAGCGGTCAAAGGGAACGGGGGCCAGGATGACAGAGAGCAGCTTAAAGGATGTGACGATCACGGACTGCAGTATGCAGTATTTGAATTTAGACGGCTCGAAGCTGGAGTCTTTCCGGGTGGAAGATACCGATTTAGAAAATGGGAATTTCGCGCAGTGTAAGTGCAAAGGCGTTACGTTCAGTCAGGTCAGGCTTCAGAATGCCAGCTTTTTTAAGACTCCTCTTAAGGGAATGGACTTTACCACCTGCGATATCAAGGGGCTGGTGCTTTCCGATGAGTGTTCAGAGGTGCGGGGGGCGGTCATGGATTTATATCAGGCGGCGGAACTGGCGAAGCGGCTGGGGATAGTTATAAAGTGACATAATATGTACGTGAAATGAAAAGAAAGCGGCCGGTAAATTTGATAATATATGGAGTGACGGAGGTAATTATGAACAGCAGCAAAACATTCAATGAAGTAATCCTATATTTGGAAAAAATAATTCCCGATGGCTGTGAAATCGATTATCATGAAATATCCAGAATAGCCATGAGTCCGGCCGCGTTGTTTCAGCGTATTTTCAATTTTATCTCGGGGATCAGCATTTCTGATTATGTAAGAAAACGAAGACTGACACTGGCCGGATACGATCTTAAAAATACGGATATTTCTGTTCTTGATGCGGCGGTGAAATACGGTTTTCAGTCTCATTCTTCTTTTTCCCGTGCCTTTAAGGAGCACCATGGGATTACGCCTTCACAGGCCAGATTGAAAAATGCCCGGCTAAATGATTATCTTCCGATTAATTTCTCAGATATGAGATTTGTAGGAGGAAAGCGTATTATGGCTGAAATGAAACGCATCATGTATAAGGAAACACCTGAACGGCTCATGGTGGGGCTGCCCCGGGAAACCAGCTTTTCTGACGCCGGCTTTGTATGGCAGGAATTCTTTCAGGGAGATACCATTGAAAAACTGGACAGGCTGGCGGACGTCAAATGCTGTGATGACATTGACGAAAATGACGGAATTGGTTTCATGTACGACTTTAGCGACAGAATGAATTTTAAGATAGTGATAGGTGACTTTGTCCGGATGCAGACGGAAATACCGGAGGGACTGTTCGTAAAACACATACCCAAAGGCCGGGCGGCTTATGTTCAGATTGAGGGCAGCAATGTGGCAGAAATCCTTGATTCTGCTTACTTGCTGATTACGGAAGCGATTGAGAAAACAGGCGGAACCATTGACTTCGACAACTTTTACTGGTGTGAGATTTATACCCATGAGCGTTATTCGGAACCGTTTGCGAGGGGAGAAAAAGTCGTGATTGATTATATGATGCCGGTGAAGGCAGATGCGGAGGCGGCAGGAGAATGTCTGGAAGAGAAATAATCTGGAAGAGAAATAAGGGGGAGGGATCGGGAAATAAATAACATATTTGATATAATTTGTCATAGATAGGAAGAACGGGCTGCAATATGCAGCCCGCCCTTCCTTTTTTGTCTGGTTTTTCGTATATAACGAATCACGTCTCTTCTCCATGTCCATCAGTCTCAGCTGTTTAACTGCTTCAATCTTTTAACTGCTCCAGTCTTTTAACTGTTTCTTATAAGTCTCGGGCGGCGTCGTATTATAAGCCTGAAGCGAGTAGAAGTAATCGAGAGCGGCCCGCCGGCAGGACTCCACATGTGTTTTCATAAGAGACTGCGCCTTATCGACGTCCTTTTCCAGCAGCGCGTCGAGAATTTCCATGTGCTCTTCCCTCGCATCATGAATCTGCACACGGTTCTGCTTGCTGGCAATAATAACCCTCGTATTGTCATCAAAGACTCTGTGCATCATATCGATAATGTAACGATTTCCGCAGTATTCAATAATAAATAAATGCATGGCAGTGTCCAGACGGAAGCTGTTGGGGATATCCTCGAAATCTTCCAGAAATTTTCCGCGAAACTGGATCAGTTCGCTTTCCGGCAGATAGGGAGCGGCCATGCGAAGCGCCACGGGCTCTATCTCAATTCTGGTCTGAAAAATCTGAAGCACATCGCTCAGTAAAATATCTGATACGTAAATCCCCTTTTTGGGCATGATCTTCACAAAACCATCCGATTCCAGCCTGCTGATGGCTTCACGGACAGGAGTGCGGCTGAATCCAAGATCCTCGGCAAGGCGAGCCTCGTTGAGCAGAGTCCCTGGCTCGTAGGTACAGTCCAGTAACCGCTCTTTTATCGTTTCATAAGCTTTATTTTTTAAATCCCGATTGTTTGCTGCCATGGTTTTACACTCCTATTCTTTTGATGCAAAGTATACAATAAGTATATTATACAACGGTTCGGAAAAAACAACAAGCATTATTTTTAAGGATTATTTTACAAAATACCATATTTTTACAGATATTTTATGGTATGTTATCATTTATAATAAAATCAAATATTTGATCTAAATTATTAAATATAGAAAATATATAAAAATATATATGTTAAAAATGCACAAAAAAATAAGCGCGATATCTCCTATTTGTTTATTGAAAATGAAATAATCTTGTTGTATACTACAGATACATATCAAGTATGCATTGATGCATAAGATATAAAACAAAGGAATTGCAACTCGTTGGGATAAAAGAAAAGAAAGGGGGGACCGAGCGCAAGATGGTGAAGAGAGCAGAGGAATTAGTGTCGGAGCAAAAGCCCAGTCCATTTAACGGTGTTGGGACGATTTCCTGCAAAGAACTGTTGAAGGTACCTGAAGAAATGTACAGTAAAGGGCGTTTCTTTGGCCATACAACTGTAATGCCGGGATCTGGGATTGGTTATCATGTCCACGAGAAGGAGTCGGAGACATACTATGTTTTGAAAGGAACTGGACGGTTTAATGACAACGGAACGATTCAGATCGTGAAGCCGGGAGATGTAACATTTACCGGCGCAGGAGAAGGACATGGTCTGGAAGCGGTGGGGGAAGAACCGCTGGAAGTGATTGCACTGATTTTATTTCAGTGAGAAGGAGGATAAAAATGAGTATTCCTACATTGCAGTCAGTCCTGGCTCAGGGTCAGCTGATTGCTCCGGATACGTTTGATGGAATTTCTACCCGTGCAGCAGAACACATGGGCTGTAAGGGTGCCTTACTCAGTGCATCGGCACTGACACATACCGTACATGGAACACCAGATGAAGGTACTTTAAGTACATCAGAGATGGTGTGGTCCCTGTCACGTTTTGTAGAAGATAACTGCAGCATTCCTCTGATTGTTGAGGTTCGCAGCGGTTTTAGTGATAATCTCCGTATCATGCCTTATGATTTGGAACGGATTGTAAAAGCAGGAGCGGCAGCGATGCTGTTAGATGACCGTGCCTTTGGCTGCGGCAGTGATTCACCCGAAATTATATTAGTAAGCCCCGAGGTATTTGCACAAAAAGTCGCAATTGCTGTGGAGGCGGCATCTAATACGGATTGCATGGTATTGGCGCGAAGCTATGCACCGGATAAGGCAGACGCTATTGCCAGATGTAAGGCGGCTCAGGCGGCAGGCGCCCAAATGGTTGGAGCTGTGTGTATGCATACTGAGGCGGAGGCCGAAGAATTTGCCGAGGCAGTTTCCGGTTCAAAACTCTGGAGTGACTTGACCGTAAAGGGAGACAAGCCGGAAGTAACAGCAGAAAGACTGATGGAGCTGGGCTATGGTCTGGTATTTATAACTTTTATGGAGAAGGCTTCCTGGTTTGGGGACATGGATTTCGGAACCAAAAACTGGGCGAATAAAAACACAGTCTATGCCGATCTCCACGATTTTGACGGGTACCTTCTGGATGAGGAAGGAAAACTGAGAGACTACCATTACATTTTCAGTTATTGGAAGAAATGGATGCCGCTTGAGAAGAAGTTTGAGGATTTAAGTGAACTGGGAAAAGAAGCATTCCAGGAGGTGAAGGCATGAAAAAGAAAATAACCGGAATGGAGCTTTTTGAAAAGGGAGAGCAAATATTTGCACCATGTGTATACGACTGCATGACTGCAGCAGCAGCGGAAAAAAGCGGTTTTCCCTGTATGATGTTAAGCGGCGGAGCCATTGCTTACAGTATGGATGGGCAGCCTGACATGGCCTTTGGCACTTTAGATGAGGTAATCACTATCGTGGAGGCTATTACGAACTGTACCAATATACCGCTGCTGGTCGATTTTGATGATGGTTATGGAGAAAGTCCGGCTGTTATTTATCGAAATGTGAAGCGGCTGATACGCGCAGGCGCTGCGGGCTTTACGCTGGATGACAGTACCGGGCATCGCGGATTTGAACGCAATGAGTATTACATTGCCAATCCGGACGAAGTAAATCCGGCTTCGCTGGATCCTGCCTATAAAACTATCAATCGTGAAAACTGGCTGTCTAAAATCAAAGCAGCGGTGGCAGCCTGCGAAGGCACGGGCTGCGTATGTATTGCACGTACTGAGGCAGGACCATCCTATGGTATGGATGAAGCGATTACCCGCTGCGTGCTGGCCAAAAAGCTGGGGGCGCCTATGACCACTGTATGCGGCGGTATGATGGACCTGGCCATGGGAACCAGAGTCGCAGAAAAGGATTTAGGATGGAAAATGTGGCCTGATGTGATAGTAGTAAACGGTAAACCCTGCGTTGAACTGGAGGATATCAAGAAGCTGGATTTCAATCTGGTTACCATGCATGTATTTGAAAAAGCTGCCTTGTACGGCATGATTAAATACGGTATGGAGGACTTGAAAGAGAAAAATGTAGTGTACAGTACCAGACATGGTATGGGAGGACTTTCAGATACAGAGCAGAAGGAATTGATTTCAATGCGCAGAAGATAAGCGGATGAATATGCAGATGAATAATCTTTTCTCTTATAAAAAATGAGGAGGTAACAAAATGAAAAAATTAGTTGCAATGCTGCTGGTATTTACTATGAGTATTTCTTTGGCAGCATGCGGGGGCAATAAAAGCAGTGAGAGTACATCCGGTGAGAGTAAGGCAAACGAAAGTACGGTTGGCGATACAAAGGCTGCAGAAGAGAATACGGCAGCGTCAGTTGAAAACAGCGGGGAGCCAGTTTCCGGTGGTACAGTGAATATTCCAATAACAGACGATCCGACGACGCTTCAGGGCTGGATGCTTCGCAATACGAATGAGTCTGCCCTGGCACCTGCCATTTATGAAACGCTGCTGCGTTATGATGAAACGGGTAAACCTCAGCCATTCTTACTGGAATCCTTTGAAGGGGATCCTGAGGCGCTGACCTACACGATGGTTGTGAGAGACGGGATTACGTTCCAGGATGGAACTCCGCTGGATGCGGAAGCAGTAAAATGGAACCTGGACTACTATAAAGAGAATGGTGTTCTTACCGGATCATACTTTAATTATGTGGAAAGTGTTGAAGTAGTAGACGATAAAACCGTTGTAGTACATATGTCCCAATGGGATGCTCTGTTTGACTATGGTCTGGCGCGAACCTGTTTTATCTGCAGTCCAACTGCAGTAGAATCCCTTGGAGTGGATGGATTTAATGAAATGCCTGTAGGTACCGGTGCGTTTAAGGTAACAAAATGGGTGCATGGAGAAGGCATCTATACGGAAAAATACGATCAGTACTGGCAGGGAACGCCTTATTTAGACGGGGTCAACTTTAAGATTTATGCTTCCACAGCGACTCAGCAGGCTGCTCTGGAGGTGGGTGACCTGGATATTATGAATCTGACAGGTGATGCAATTACTGCCGATGCTTTGAAGGCTAAGGGATATAGCATGAGCAATGCTGCGATTCCTTCTACCGGCTATACACTTTGCTTTAACAGCCAGGCAGATGGACCACTGAAGGATCTGCGTGTGCGGCAGGCCATTGCTTATGCAGTAGATACAAAAGCTATCTGCGATTCGCTCCTGGGGGATGGGGCTTATGGAACGGAATCCACTCAGTGGGCAATCTCCAGTTCCGCAGAGTATAACAGTGAGGTAACCGGTTACGACTATGATGTGGAAAAGGCCAAAGCGCTTCTGAAAGAGGCTGGCTATGATAAGGGCTTTGAATTAACGATTAATTTCCAGGTGGGCGATTTTGCAAAGAGTGTTTGCCAGATTATCCAGGCAGAGCTGCAGCAGATTGGCGTTACAGTAACATTAAATCAGATTGAAGTTGCCAATTATGCCAACTACCTTGGCGAATGGGATGGTATCTTATTCCATCCGATGGGCTTAGGAAACGGCCAGTTCTCACAGGTGGCTGCCAATATGATTCCAGGCGCCAGATTCGGTGGCTCTACCTTCCTGCACGATGAAAAGTCTGTAGGTCTGATTAATGAGGCGATTGTATCTGATCAGGCTACCTTAAGCAAGAACTTGAAGGAAGCGGTAAAGATTTTGTTCCAGGACAATGTAGAACTTTACACAGTAGCGATTACCTATTCAACCGCAGTGACCAGCCCGAAACTCCATGGTGATTACGGTGCAGTTCAGCAGTATAACGCTACCTGGAATGAATTGTGGAAAGAGACTGAATAATGATGATTCATTAGTGAACGGGCATGCGTTGCCACTCTAAAACGTGACGTATGCCCTGTTTCTCGCAAGAAAAGGTGGTGATGTTTATGGGTCGATATATTTTAAAACGATTGGGGATTTCGGTTGCAGTCGTATTTTTGGTCTCTGTGATTTCTTTTACATTGGTTCACATGCTTCCTGGAGATCCTGCCGTTCTGGCTCTTGGCTCAGAAGCTTCGGAACAGGATATTGCGACTTTCCGGGAAAAGTATTATTTGAATCGTCCTGTAGTGGAGCAGTATTTTATATGGATTTCAGATACGCTGCGCGGTGATTTGGGGGATTCCATTACATACAGCCGTCCGGTATTAACCTGCCTGAAAGGCTGCCCCGTACAATCTCTATAGGTCTGCCAGCTTTAATTCTTTCCAGTTTGTTAGGAATCCTGTGTGGTATTATCAGTGCGATACGGCGGGGGAAATTCATTGATAATCTGATTACGTTTGTCAGTACGATTGGACTCGGTGCGCCTCAGTTCTGGCTGGGAATTGTCGGAATTTATATATTTGGGATGAGGCTTGGCTGGCTGCCGCTGTCCGGCTATGTAGCGCCTACCGAAAACTTTGGTCAATATATTTTCTATGGCGTTATGCCGATCCTGATTTTGTCATTCAGCCTGCTGGCATCGGTGGCCCGTCAGACACGGTCCAATATGCTGGAGGTAATCAATCAGGATTACATTCGTACAGCCAGGGCCAATGGTCTGGCAGAAAAAAGTGTCATTTACAAGCATGCTCTGAAAAATGCATTAATTCCTGTTATTACTACCATTGGACTTCAGGTGCGTGTTGTGGTTGGCGGTTCCCTGATGGTAGAGCAGGTTTTCAATATTGCCGGTATCGGTACCTTAATTGTAAGCGCCATTAACGGCAGGGATTATATGGTGGTTCAGGGCTGTGTATTCGTGATTTCCGTGTTTACAATTCTGGTTAACTTTGTGATTGATTTATTATATGGATTCGTGGATCCCCGTATCCGTAAGTCCTGGAGGTGAGCCGTATGTCAAATAAAAATTCGAAACGTGCAATAGGCATGAAGCGCTTCTTCCGGATATTTTTCAGCCGAGGCTGGGTAACCAAGATATGCTTTGGAATTATTGCAGCATTTGTATTTATTGCCATTTTTGCACCTGTTCTAACACAGTATACTCCTTATGAGCAGAATCTTCGCTATATTTTAGCCAATCCCAGCAGTGAGCATTTACTTGGCTGCGATAATATTGGCCGGGATACTTTAACAAGGCTTTTGTTCGGTGCCAGAGTATCCCTGATTACCGGACTGCTATCCAGCATATGGGCAGCAGTGGTGGGGACTTCAATAGGCCTTATTGCCGGTTATGTAGGCGGTTGGCTTAATAGTTTCGTTATGCGGTTTACGGATGCCATGATTGCCATACCTCCCATTATTTTTACAATGGTGCTTTCTACAATGGTGACCGGAAATTTGATGGGCATCAGCCTTGTCATCGGTGTTTCCATTATTCCAAGCTATATTCGTATGGTAAATGGCCTGGTAATCAGCCTGAGAGAAAATGATTATGTGACAGCTTCCAATTTGATAGGACAGAAGCAGCTTGTTATTATGTTCCGGCATCTTTTGCCGAACTGCCTGGCGTCTCTGATCGTTACCTTCACCATGAACGTGGGAACCGCAATCATGCTGGAATCTACCCTGAGTTACCTGGGTGTGGGCATTATTCCTCCTACACCAGCCTGGGGAGTTATGGTTTCTGAAGGTTATAAATATCTGTTTAACCAGCCGCTGGTAGCGATTCTTCCAGGTATCTGTATCATGCTGGTCGTTATTGCTTTTAATGTCGTAGGCGATGCACTCCGCGATGCTTTGGATCCAAGACTGAGGGGGAAACTGTAATGGAAGAGAAAAAAGTATTGTTAGATGTGAAAAATCTTCGTACCTCCTTCTTTACCGACGCGGGAGAGGTGAAATCGGTTAACGATGTCAGCTTTCATGTAAATGAAAGGGAAGTCGTGGCAGTCGTTGGTGAATCCGGAAGCGGAAAGTCTGTCACTCAGCTTTCTGTGCTGCAGCTGATCCAGTCTCCGCCCGGTAAAATTATTGGAGGAGAGGTATGGTTTGAGGGTAATAATCTGTTGACTTATTCTAAGAAACAGATGTGCAGTATCCGGGGAAACGGCATTTCCATGATATTTCAGGAACCCATGACCAGCTTAAATCCGGTCTATACTGTTGGAAATCAGCTGACAGAGGTGCTCCGGGCTCATAATAAAAATATGAGTAAACAGGAAGCATGGAAAAGGGGCGTAGAGGCTCTTGCCGCTGTTGGTATTCCGGACCCTGAAGAACGTATGAAAAACTATCCCTTTGAGATGAGCGGAGGCATGCGTCAGCGGGCTATGATTGCTATTTCTGTGGCATGCAATTCTAAGCTGATTGTAGCGGACGAGCCTACCACGGCCCTGGATGTGACTACACAGGCTCAGGTTATGGAACTGCTCATATCTCTTGTAGAAAAGAAGGGGACCTCTATTATTGTAGTGACACACAATTTAGGACTGGTAACCCGCTATGCAGACCGTATTTACGTCATGTATGCCGGTCGCATTGTGGAATCCGGCACCACGGAGATGCTTTTGACCAATCCGAGACATCCCTACACCCTTGGGCTGCTGGCGTCCGTTCCCAGGCTGGATGACAATAAAAATGAAAAATTGGTTCCCATCGAGGGAACACCGCCTAACCTGGCAAACATACCGGAATACTGTTCCTTCTATCCAAGGTGTCCCTATGCCTGCGAGAAATGTAAAAATGAGGCGGCACCTGAACTTCGTCCCGTTGGTGAGACAGGACATTTTATGGCCTGTCACCTTGATGTGAGAGGAGGAAATGCAAGTGCCTGAAAAGGATGTTTTATTAAAAGTAGAAAATTTAAAAATGTATTTCCCGGCTGCTAAATCTCTGTTTGGAAAAACGACTTCCTGCGTGAAGGCAGTGGATGATGTCTCTTTTGAGGTAGAAAAAGGGAAAACCTTCGGTCTGGTAGGAGAATCCGGTTGCGGAAAGACAACGACCGGAAAATGTATTTTACGAATTACAAACCCGACAGAGGGCCATATCTACTATAAGGGAAAAGATATCAGCAGAGCTTCGAAGGAGGAGATTAAGTCAATTCGCCGGGAAATTCAGTTGATTTTCCAGGATCCTTACGGTTCTTTGGATCCCCGTCAGTCTGCATACTCGATTATAAAAGAGGCAGTTGTAACAGGAAAGGAAAAATATACAGAGTCCGAGGTGGCTGCCAGAGTAAAGGAATTACTGGAGATCGTAGAACTTTTGCCGGAAATGGGAGACCGGTATCCTCATGAAATGAGCGGAGGACAGAGACAGCGGCTTGGCATAGCCAGAGCATTAGCCTGCAATCCAGAGCTGATCGTGTGCGATGAACCCGTTTCTGCATTGGACGTGTCTATCCAGGCTCAGGTTATCAATCTGTTTCAGTCACTTCAGGAGCGTCTGGGTCTTACCTATGTATTTATTGCCCATGATCTGGCAGTGGTACGCCATATTGCAGATGTGATTGGAGTCATGTATCTGGGACACATTGTAGAGATTATGGATGCAGCGGAAATATATTCGAATCCTGTTCATCCTTACACGCGGGCATTGCTGTCCGCGGTGCCTATCACGGACTATTATGTGGAGAAAAGTAGAAAGCGCATATTGCTGGAGGGAGAGGTACCCAGTCCGATTCATGCACCTTCAGGCTGTCCGTTCCATCCTCGCTGTGCGTATGCAACCGATGTTTGCAAGGCAGAGGTTCCTTCCCTTACCGATACAGGAGGCGGCCATCTGGTAGCCTGTCATCTTTCTAAAAAGAACTGATTATAGGGCCCGAATGCTGCAGTTTCAGTATTTCGGGCCATTTTTCATGATATTAAAGGATATAGAGGAAATTCTATGAAGCAGAATAAAAATGCAACATCTTATGCCCTTGTGGCTCTTTCCTTTTTGACCCTGGCTTCCAGCGCCGTAAGTCCGGTTTTAGCCAGTGTGGGGGAGGCCTATCCGGACGTTTCTTCCACCATGATCTCTCTGTTGACCACGCTTCCCTCTCTTTTGGCTATTCCAATGACCTTGATCTGCGGCCATATGGCCGGGAAGAAGGTATCATACCGCACATTAACGATCTGTGGTCTGACCTGTAATCTGATCAGCGGTATTGCTCCGTTTTTTACTCATAATTTCTATCTTCTCCTTCTGTGGAGGGCTCTGTTTGGCTGTGGTACAGGAATTCTTACTCCCCTGATTATGCCTGTTATGATGTCCGTTTTTCAGGGGGAGGAGGTACACCGACAAGCCAGTTTAAACGCAGTTGCTACCAATATTGGAGCTGTCATGTTTCAGATGCTGGGCGGCGCAGCCTGTGCCAGATGGGGGTGGCAGGCAACCTTTTTGATTTATATTGTGGTATTCCCGGCTCTGGTGATTGTAGCCAGAATCATGCCGGAGCCGCCGGCTCTTACGAATGAGGAAAAAAATAAAAAGATTCCGATGTCTCTGTTCCGCCCTATATTAAAATGGTGTATTCTTTATTTTTTCCACATGATATTATTCTATGTCTGCATTACGGAAACATCTGCCGTTGTAATGAAAAACGGATTTGGAAGTTCCATGACAGCCGCAGTGATTTTATCTATGGTGACTCTCTCCGGTGTTGTGGGAGGGTGGCTGTATAAATTCATTAATAAATGGGAGATACGTGCTTTAGGAGGCGCTTACCTGTTTCTGGCGGCCGGCTATCTGCTTATGGCGGTCAGCCCTGACGTGATGACACTGGGATTGGGAGCCGTTATGATTGGAATTGGCTTTGGTGTGAATATGCCTGCAATTCAGGTATTTGCAGGCATGGAAGTTCCTGGTTATGCCCGAAGTAATGCAGCTTCTGTTCTCAACGTCTTCGGAAGTCTCGGCAGCTTTCTGTCCAAGTTCATACTTGCAGCGGTGGCAGGAGCCTTTGGTTACGAGAATGGAAAATTTAATTTTGCTGTTTGTGTGTGTGCCTACCTGGTTATGGCCCTGTTCTGTTTTTTATCAGGAATGAAAAGAAGAGACACTGTATGAAAACATCTGTTGAAGTAAAAGAAAATAAGATGGGAACCATGAAAATACCGTATTTGCTGTTCAATATGGCCTGTCCTCTCACAATCTCATTAATGGTTCAGGCCATGTATAATATTATCGACAGCCTTTTTGTTTCTCGTTTGGGTGAAAATGCGCTAGCGGCTATTTCCCTGGCGGTTACGCTGCAAAACCTGATGAGTTCTACGGCCTCTGGGCTGGGAGTGGGAATTAACGCTTTAGTCACCTCCTGCCTGGGAGAAAAAAATAAAAAGCAGGCTTCTGAGGCAGCCTTAAATGGGATTTTGATTGAAATGATCTGTATGGTACTCTTCTTGTTTGTCGGCTTATTCTATACACGGGAGTATTTCCTGCTGCAGACAGACAATGAGGAAATCATTGGCTATGGTGTTCAATACTTACAGCTTTGTATGGTAGGATCTCTCGGAATCTTTGGAGAGGTGACCTTTGAGTGTCTGCTGCAGGCAACCGGGAAGAATTCGTGCACCATGATAACCCAGGGAACCGGAGCTGTTATTAATATCATACTGGATGCAGTATTTATTTTTGGGCTGTTTGGATTTCCTGCTATGGGTATTTTTGGAGCTGCACTGGCCACCGTGTGCGGGCAGTGGATTGCCATGGGATTGGCGGTCTTTTTGAATCTGAAGAAAAATACAGATATTTCATTCTCTTTAAAGGGATTCCG
Source organism: Hungatella sp. (assembly GCF_046966825.1). NCBI lineage: Bacteria > Bacillati > Bacillota > Clostridia > Lachnospirales > Lachnospiraceae > Hungatella > Hungatella sp. Next base: position 48,912 of record NZ_JBKVCZ010000010.1, read on the forward strand.
GCCCGATCGCCATATGATGGCTGCGGTCTTCCGGGTTGGAGTTCCCACTACTGTTATGGCCTCTGTAAGCTCTCTTATGTCGTTTCTAATGAATCGTCTTGTAGCGGAGTTTTCCACTACTGCAGTAGCTGTTTTTGGGATTTATAACCGGCTTCAGCATTTTGTCCAGACGCCGATGATCGGTTTAAACAGCAGCATGGTATCCATTGTTGCTTATAACTATGGCGCAAAAAGTAAAAAGAGGATCATGGATTCCGTGAAATGGGGGATGATTTATGGCTGTACTGTTATGATTTTAGCTTCCTCTTGTTTTGTGTTCTTTCCGGAAGTGCTCATGTCGCCTTTCCACCCTACGGAGGAGATGCTTCGGGTGGGCATTCCGATTTTCAGGATAGTGGGATTTACCTTTCTGTTTTCACCAACCTCTGTGATTTGCAGTTCCCTGTTCCAGGGGATGGGAAATGGCCATTACAGCCTGATTGTTACCACCGCCAGACAGCTTGTGGTTCGGATTCCGCTGGCTTACTTTCTCGCACAGTTTGGAAACATGGCTCTTATCTGGTTTTGCTGGCCAATATCAGAAGTATGCTCGATTTTGATCAGCGTGTTCTTTCTTATGAAAATATATCATAAGAGAATCAAGCCGCTGGAAACAGTCTGTGGGGGATGACATTCAAGATATCGTGTTAGAATAGACGTATTACAATAAATATCGCGATTTATCGCGATTGAAATCACGATTTGAGCGTGATAATAGGAAAAAGCAGCGTGATGATTATAGAAATTAAAAATATCTGGTCATGGCTTCAGGCAAATTTCACTTTACCTGAAGCCTTTTTAATAAAGCCTCCTGAAGAATCTGTGAGAAATTAAGACCGGCATTCGATGCCGCTTCATTCAGCCATTCGGGAATCGTCAGCGTCTTCTTAACGGCCTTGCTGCGGTGCTTTTTTCGATATTCCATGGTGTCGCACAGAATATAATTAACAAATTGGCCTTCTTTAAGTATAATATCTTCCAAATTGCCAGGCGGAGGGATGACGCGGTTGTCTGCTTCATATCCAAATAGAACCAGGGCCAGGGCATCCTGTGCCATCTCGATGCCGTCTTTTAAGTCGTCGCCGCAGGTATAGCATCCTTCCAGATCCGGAAAATGGATAGACCATCCGGTTGATTCTGGTGTAAAGATGGCAGGATAAACGTATTTATTCATGTAAATGCTCCTTTTCATGATGAAATTCTGACATGGATACTCCTGCATCTGTCAGAATAGAGTGCAAAGTACCTGTTGGGATCTCTGATTTGTGCCGGGGGATCGGGAACTGCCGATCGGTGACGGGGCTGTACCAGATATCATGCTTCTTTCCATTTCGGTATAGGTAACATCCATGTTTCTTTAGTAATTTTAATAGATCTTTCGTTTTCATTATTTCTCCTTTAATATAACACGTATTAATACGTGTGTCAAGCGGCGGTTAGCGTAACATTAAATTTATATTTTATGCATTTTATGAATATTTAAAAAAGTAAGCATAAAGGGAGAAGAATGATAGGAATTCCGGTATTTAAAGGATTTAGAAAATTGGAATTATTAGAAGATCGGAATAAAATCTCATTTACTATTTAGTATCCAGTGTCAAATATTTTATACTTGATTTAATCTTCAATCGTAGTATAATGTACCTGTAATCAAAAACGGGGTGCTCGCTGAAAGCGGGCTGAGAGTAGGCTGTTTTGCCTTGACCCATTAACCTGATTTGGATAATGCCAACGTAGGGAACATAAAAAAGCATGTATTTTATGCTGCAATGATACCTGTGGGTGTTATTGCAGCTTTTTTTAGTCCTTACCAAAGAAGAAAAGGAGAATATCATGTTAAAAGAATGTCTGGAAAATGTCAGAAAGAAGTCGCCGCTGATTCATAACATCACAAATTACGTCACGGTAAATGACGTAGCCAACATCCTGCTGGCCTGCGGAGCGAGTCCGATTATGGCGGATGACAGGAACGATGTGGAGGACATCACCACAATCTGCGGCGGTTTAAACATTAATATCGGCACGCTGAATCAAAATACGGTTCCGTCCATGCTGCTGGCCGGAAAAAAAGCCAATGAGCTGGGCCATCAGGTCCTGCTGGATCCGGTTGGAGCGGGAGCGGGTACATTTCGGACCGAGACGGCTTTAAATCTGATGAGGGAAGTGCGCTTCGATGTGATCCGCGGAAATATTTCCGAGATCAAGACACTGGCCAGAGGCTTCGGACGCACGAAAGGCGTCGATGCGGATGCGGCAGACGCTGTAACGGAGGACAATCTTTCCGGGGCTGTCACATTTGTGAGGGAAATGGCGGCTGGCCTTGGCTGTATCATCGCGGTTACCGGTGCGATCGATCTGGTATCTGACGGAAACAGCACTTACGTGATCCGCAACGGCCGGCCGGAAATGGGTCAGATTACCGGAACCGGTTGTCAGCTTTCCGGGCTTATGACCGCATATCTGACAGCAAACCCGGACAATCGTCTGGAGGCAGCGGCAGCAGCTGTCTGCGCCATGGGACTTGCGGGTGAGATCGGATGGAGCCATCTGGAAAGCTATGAGGGAAATGCCACATACCGGAACCGGATTATTGACGCGATTTACCGGATGGATGGCGATACACTGGAGAAAGGAGCCAGGTATGAAATTAGACAGTGACAGCCTGCTTAACAGCAGCAGCCTTCTGCTGTATGCAGTAACAGACAGAAGCTGGCTGGGAGAGGAGACTCTGTACAGTCAGGTGGAAAAGGCGCTGAAGGGCGGCGCCACAATGATTCAGTTGAGAGAAAAGGATCTGTCGGAAGAGGCATTTCTGGATGAAGCCAGGTCCATCAAGGAGCTGTGCGGGCGTTACGGGGTGCCGTTTTTAATCAACGACAGCGTAGAGATCGCAGCAGCCGTGGATGCGGATGGCGTCCATGTAGGGCAGAGTGATATGGAGGCCGGAGATGTCCGCCGGAGACTTGGAGAAGGAAAGATCATCGGCGTGTCGGCGCAGACCGTGGAACAGGCGCTTCTGGCGGAGAAGCACGGAGCCGATTACCTGGGAGTAGGAGCCGTATTCCACACGGGTACGAAAAAAGATGCCAGTGATGTGAGTGGTCAGACGTTAAAGGACATTTGCGCGGCGGTACATATCCCGGTCGTGGCGATTGGCGGAATTACAGCGGAAAATATGAAGCATTTGGCAGGAAGCGGTATCTGCGGCGTAGCTGTCGTGAGCGCCATCTTCGCTGAGGACGATATCGAGGAGGCCGCCAGGAGGTTGAAATGCGTGGCCGCGGCTGTAACAGAACAGGAATAAAAACCGGCATCACACAGTCAGAGAAAGGAACGACCGATGAAGGGAGCCATATTTGATATCGACGGAACACTTCTGGATTCCATGTCCATGTGGGATCATGCCGGAGAGTGGTATTTAGCCCGCCTCGGCATCAAGGCCGAACCGGGGCTTGGAAGACGTCTGCTTCCCATGAGTATGGAGCAGGCGGCCAGATATATGAGGGAGCAGTACTGCCTGGCACAGACCGAAGCGGAAATTGTAAGCGGAGTGGAAGAAACCGTAAGCCGGTATTACAGGGACGAAGTCCTTCCGAAAGCAGGAGTTGGGGAGTTTCTTAACCAGCTTGGAAAACACGGTTTTGTGATGGCTGCGGCGACCTCCAGCAGCCGGAAGGAAGTGGAGGCGGCGCTTTCCCGATGCGGCCTTAAGGCGTTCTTCCGGCAGATATTTACCTGCACGGAGGTCGGGGCTGGAAAGGACCGGCCGGATATCTATTACGAGGCTCTCTCCTGCCTGGGAACAGAAAAAACGCGGACATGGGTGTTTGAGGACGCCCTCCATGCGGCAGTAACCGCGAAACATGCAGGATTTGCGGTTGCAGGAGTATATGATGAGGCCAGCGGGATGGATCAGGAAGCGTTAAAGAAGATTTCCGATTACTATTTAAAGGATTTCAAAGATTTCCCCGCCTTTTACCGGATTGCTTCCGGGGCAGGTGAATGAAAATGAAATAGATTGAGGCGGTGAACTGCTGTAAATCCACCATGGCAGCGCCGCCCCGCAGACCAGCGGCAGATTGGGGGCACCACCTTCTGTCGCTTAACAAAATGTAACGATTCGGCTGTGCGGCTGAATCATTACACAAAATTAATGCGAAGAGGAGAAAGAAAAATGAGAACAGCATTAACAATCGCCGGGACAGATCCCAGCGGAGGCGCCGGAATTCAGGCAGATTTGAAGACAATGACCGCCCACAGGGTCTACGGTATGAGCGCCATTACGGCCGTCGTAGCCCAGAATACTACCGGCGTAACAGGTATCATGGAGGTAACTCCGGAATTTTTGGCAGAGCAGCTTGACGATGTATTTACGGATATTTTCCCGGATGCGGTGAAGATCGGTATGGTTTCGTCCAGCGCGCTGATCAGAGTGATTGCAGAAAAACTGAAACAGTACCACGCGAAGAATATCGTCCTCGACCCTGTCATGGTAGCGACGGCGGGATCGAAGCTGATCAGCGACGAGGCCATATCCACGCTGAAGGAAATGCTGATTCCGCTGGCGGATGTAATCACACCCAATATTCCGGAGATGGAAGTGTTATCCGGTATGACGATTCAGACAGATAAGGATATGGAACGGGCTGCGAAGTCGGTAGGGGATACCTGCCACTGTGCTGTTCTCTGCAAAGGCGGCCATCAGCTTAATGATGCCAATGATCTCCTGTATGCGGAGGGGGAGATTTTCTGGTTCTACGGAAAACGGATTGCCACTTCCAATACCCACGGCACCGGCTGCACGCTGTCCAGTGCCATCGCTTCTAACCTGGCAAAGGGCCGCGGACTTGCGGAATCTGTGCGCAGGGCGAAGGCGTATTTATCCGGTGCACTCGGAGATATGCTGGATTTGGGAAAGGGAAGCGGCCCCATGAACCATGCATTTGCCATCGAGGGAGAGTATGGCGATGACGCTGATATGCCCGGTGGAGCAGGCAATGGAGGAAACGGCGATGGAAAATAAAGGGACGAGCACTTTAAACAACGGCCTGATCTGGTTTGGAGCCGGTGTTTCCATCGCGGAGATTCTGACCGGAACGTATCTGGCGCCTCTGGGATTTGAAAAAGGGCTGGCAGCCATTTTGCTGGGACATTTAATCGGCTGCACCATGCTGTTTTTCGCCGGCCTTATCGGAGGCATGAAACGGCTCAGCGCCATGGAGACGGTGAAGCTCAGCTTCGGCGGTAAGGGCTGCCTCCTGTTTGCCGTGTTAAATGTTCTGCAGCTGGTGGGTTGGACCGCGATCATGATCTATGACGGTGCGCTGGCGGCTAACAGCATTTACGGCACCGGCGCCTGGATCTGGTGTCTCGTGATCGGGGGCCTGATCATTGTCTGGATCCTGATCGGACTTAAAAATCTGGGGAAACTCAACACGGTGGCCATGGCGCTTCTGTTTATATTAACGCTGATTCTTGGAAAGGTGATATTTTCCGGCTACGGCGGAAGCGGCCTCGTATCGGAAGAGGGTATGAGCTTCGGTGCGGCGGTGGAACTGTCTGTGGCTATGCCGCTTTCCTGGCTTCCGTTAATCAGCGATTATACGAGAGAGGCGAAAAAGCCGTTTCAGGCAACTCTTGCGAGCACACTGGTCTACGGTGTGGTCAGCTGCTTCATGTATATCATCGGAATGGGAGCGGCGCTTTTTACCGGTACATACGATATCGCGGTGATTATGGTAAAAGCGGGGCTGGGTGCTGCAGGGCTGTTCATTATCGTTCTCTCCACGGTTACCACCACGTTTCTGGACGCTTTCTCCGCCGGTGTATCCAGCACGGTAATATCCGGGGCGGTTAAGGAGAAATGGGCGGCCATCGCGGTTACGGTGATCGGTACGATCGCAGCCATCGTGTACCCTATGGACAATATTACCAATTTCCTGTATCTCATTGGTTCCGTGTTCGCACCGATGATTGCGATCCAGATCGCCGATACGTTTATTCTGAAAAATGATTTTCGAACGGTACGGTTTCACGTCCCCAACCTGGTGATCTGGGCATGCGGGTTTGTCCTCTACCGGATTCTGATGCATGTGGACACTCCGGTGGGTAATACACTGCCGGATATGGCGGTTACGATTGGCATCTGTCTCGTGTATCATGCGGTCAGCAGTGCAGCAGGCAGTAAAAAGGTGAGTAAGGCAGAGCCGGAGAGCATTTAGGACAGGAAATACAGCACAGGAAATAAGCGTTTATTATCTACACTATACGATTACAGCGGCGTTTGCTGTTTCTCATAATGAGGAAGCAGAAACGCCGCTTTTTTTGCCATTTGAGAAGAAAAACCAGAAGGAAATAGAGTTACTTCCCAAAGTGGTAAAAATGTGAAGTGATAATCAAATCGAGCTATCTGATTTTTTGATGGATTCCTATCAATATTCGATTCTTTTCATTTGAGTAGAGGAGTGTTAGACTTTTTGTATAAATAAAAAGGGGGGAAACAGGGGGATAACGAAGGAAACGCCGGTCAATGTACGGCCGTGTGATCGGCAGGAGGAATTACTTTAATAACGGAGGAGGAATAAAAAGATGGCTGCTGATTTAACAGCAACAGAAAAAAACAGGAACGTAAAATACTATATTAATTCTGCGGTTTGCCTGATCATTATGTTTGGGTTCGGTTATCTGCCGCCCATAGCTCCAATCACGGTTCTGGGGATGCAGATTTTGGGGATTTTCCTGGGAATGGTGTATGGATGGATTTTTGTAGGAATCGCCTGGCCGAGCCTGGCCGGCCTCATTGCGCTGATGCAGACCGGGTATATGACTGCAGGCGAGGTGATCAAGTCCAGTTTCGGCGAGGCCAATGTAGTGCTGATGTTCTTTATTTTTATTTTCTGCGGAACCTTTGCACACTACGGTCTTTCACGGATTATCGCTGTATGGAGCATTACCAGAAAAATGGTATTGGGCCGGCCCTGGGTGTTTACCTTTGTGTTCCTGATGGTCATGGCATTTCTGGGAGGTGTTACCAGTGCAACTCCCACCATTGTGATCGGATGGAGTCTGGCTTATGTGATTAGTGAGCAGTGCGGATTCAAAAAAGGCGACAGTTACCCGCTGATCCTGATTTTTGGTACGGCGTTTGTCGCTCAGATCGGCGACTGTATTATCCCGTTTAAATCCATTCCGCTGTTGGTGATGGGAGTCTACGAGAGCCTGGCCGGCCATTCTATACCATTGGGGCCGTATATGCTGATCGTAATCCTGGCGACAGTGCTGTGTATTATTGTTTATCTGCTGGGAGCAAAAATGATTTTTAAGCCGGATATGAGCAGTTTAACTGACCTGGATTCCCGGTCGCTCGTGGGGGATGACGGAATTAAGATGAACAGAGTGCAGAAGGTAGTCCTGTTCTTCCTGGTCATGCTGATGGTCATGATGCTGCTTCCGGGATTTTTCCCGAATTCGACATTTTTTGTCATTGCATTTCTGAAGAAAATCGGCAGTACAGGAATCTGTATTCTGCTGGTCATGCTGATGTGTCTGATCCGCATCGATGGGGCGCCTATCATTGATTTCAAAAAGATGGTAGGCAATGTCGAGTGGAATTCCATTTTGCTGCTGGCAGCGGCAATACCGGTAGCGAATGCCATGAGCAATGAAGCGAGCGGCTTTCCGGCGGCACTGAAGGCGATTATCAACCGCGCAAACACTTCAGCCTTCGTATTTGTCCTGCTTATCGGTCTGGCTGCGACGCTTATTACGAATGTGATGACCAACGGACCTGTGGGAATGATCTTGATGGCAGCAGTCTTTGCCGCCACACAGAGCGTGGGAATGAACCCTACTGCCGCAGTAGTTACGGTTGTTATGTGTGTCCATATTTCGGTGCTATTCCCCAGTGGTTCTTCAACCGCGGCTTTAATTAACGGCAATGAGTGGATAGGTACCAAAAGGCTTTGGAAAATTGGTCCGATGTCCTGTATCAGCGCGTGGCTGGTCATCTCCATCGTGGCCGGGATCTTTGGTCTGTAATCAAGAATATTTATGGAAAGGAGTTTTAAATATGCCGCCTGTAATTGACAAAACAAAATGTATCAGCTGCACGACCTGTGCGCAGATATGCCCGCTGGATGTTTACGGTCCGGTTGTTAAGGGGCAGATACCGGAGGTTCTTTATCCCAACGAGTGCTGGCACTGCCGCGCCTGTGAATTTGACTGTCCGGTCGGAGCGATCTCCATGCATTATCCGCTTCCCATGATGCTGCTGCGGAGACCCAAGTGCAATACGAAGAAAGAAGGTGCCAGGAATGATTAAGGTTAATCCACCAAAACAGTGTGACATACTGATTGTCGGCGGCGGGACCGCCGGACTGATGGCAGCCATTGCGGCCGCTGAGCGGGGGGCCGGGGTCATTGTGGCAGAGAAGGCCGACACCCGCCGAAGCGGCGGAGGCGCAACCGGCAATGACCATTTCGGCTGCTATATTCCGGGATACCACGAGAGTGTGGAAGCTTATATGCACGAACTGGAGCTGGGAATGTGCAAAGGCGCAGATCCCAAGGTTCAGCGGGTATTCGTGGAGCGCTCCTTTGAGATCGTGAAGGACTGGGAAAAATGGGGCATCAATATGCGGCCATTTGGTGATGAGTATGTGTTTGAAGGACACTCTCTGCCAGGTCATCCCCGCTGCTTTTTGAAGATGGATGGCCGCGATCAGAAAAAGTGTCTGACAAATGAGGCGCGCCGGCTCGGTGTCGTGATTGATAACCGAACCAGCGTCACCCGGTATATCTCCCGGGAGGGACGTGTGGTGAGCGCCATTGCCATAGATATTTCCAGACCTGAACCGGAGATTACGCTGTATGAAGCAAAGAGCATCATCAGCGTTACCGGAACAGGTGCCCGCGTTTATCCTTCTGTTGCACCGTCCTGCTTATTTAACGTGGCGAATTGCCCGGCAGGTACAGGAACCGGACGTGTGGCATCCTACGAGATTGGCGCCGCCATGGTCAATTTCGATAAACCCAGAGCGCACATCGGACCGCGCTACTTTGTCCGCGGCGGTAAGGGTACCTGGATCGGGGCCTGCTGCGACGCGGATGGAAATGCAGTAGGTATTGCCGGCCGGCCGGAACCGGGCGAGCAGGATATTACCACTGATATCTGTCACGAAGTCTTTGATCTGAGTAAGAAAAATGGTACCGGCCCTGTCTTTATGGACTGCACGGAAAATCCGACGGACACCATGGAGCACATGAAAGAATGCTTTTACAGTGAAGGGATCAGTTCGCTTTTGGATGCGATGGAACAGCAGGATATTCATCTGGAGGAAGATATGATTGAATGGGGGCGTTATCTGCCTCATATCCAGTACAGCGGCACCTGCATCAATGAAAAATGTGAGACCAGTACGCCTGGTTTATACAGCGCCGGCGATGAGTGCGGCAACTTCTTCTGCGGCGTCAGCGGAGCCGCGGTTACCGGCCGGATTGCAGGGGAAAATGCCTCCGAGTACGTCAAAGGCGTGGACAGCTTTGCAGACATTGCCGGTGCTCCCGAGGTCCTGGAGGCTCAGAGCTTTTACAGTTCGCTGATGGAGCGTGAGGAGGGATCTCACTGGGAGGAGTTAAATCATGCCGTGCAGAACATCATGAGGGATTATGCGAGCATTGAAACCCCGCGTTCAGAAACGCTTCTCTCCAGCGGCGTGTGCTATCTGGAGGAGTTAAATCAGATTGCCCGCCGGCGGATTAAATGTGCAAACTCCCACGAGCTGATGCGTGCCCTGGAAGCATTCGATATTCTGGCCCTTGGCCGTTTAATCCTGCTGTCTGCCCTGGCACGCAGAGAGAGCAGGGGGCTGCATAAACGCGTTGACTATCCCTATACAAATCCTTTGTGGAATTCGCTGTCCATGACCATTCAGAAAATAGATGGCAGGGATCATACGGAAATGCAGAAGCTTTAAGGAGGATTCAGAGATGAATGATACGGAACTTTATAATATTTTGCGGGCTGAGATTAAGCCCGCTCTGGGATGTACCGGACCGATTGCGATTTGCTTCTGTGCCGCACAGGCATATGACGCCATCGGTGGTGAGATCGAATCGATCGATGCCACACTTGACTGGTGTATGAGTGCGAAGAATGACGACGTGGCATTTCCAGGCTCCCGCATGCTGGGCGTGGAGATGGCCATCGCTCTGGGGGCGGTGTGCGGAGACCCCCATGCGGGACTTGAAGTGCTTCATACCGTGACGCCGGAGGGAGAAGCCAAAGCCAGGAAAGTAGCGGAACGGGTGAAGGTGAATCCACAATGGAATTTACAGGAACTGGAGATTTACTGCGATATTGCGGTACATACAGATAAGGGAACCGGACGGGCCGTGGTCTCCCAGCGCAGTGACGGACTGATCTTGAAGGAGTGCAACGGTGAAATTTTGCTGGAGCTGGAGCCCGACATCTCGGCCCAGTCCGGCAGGCTGCCGATCCTGAAATATAAGGTGAAGGACTTCTATGATATGGCCGCCGGCTTAAAGGAAGAGGAACTGGCATTTTTAAAAGAGGCAGTGACCTATAATCGCCGTCTTGCTGACGCTACGCTGGAAGGTCGTCTGGGAGCGGGGATCGGATACGAGCTATACCACAGCCAATACCAGAACTATATTACCAGGGCGAAGGCGTATGCGGCTGCCGGATGCGAGGCGCGCATGTCTGGTGTCAGTCACCCGGCTATGACCTGCGGAAATAAGGGGAATGTGGGAATCGCCGCATCTATGCCTCTGGTCAGCATAGCCGAAGATTTTAATCTGGAGGAGACAGACCTGCTGCGGGGTATTGCCCTCAGTTATCTGACCGCCATATCGATTATTCACCGTATAGGCAAAGCGCCTTCGATGTGTTCCTGTGAGGTGGCTGCGGCCCTGGGGATTGCGGCCGGCGCCACTCTCATGAGAAAGGGGACTTACGAGCAGGTGGCCGCCGCCATGCAGAATACCATCCCCAATGTGTTCGGCGTAGTGTGTGACGGGGCAAAATTGGCCTGCGCCCTGCGTATTTCTTCGGGTACAGGCGTTGCGCTGGAGTGTTCCGATCTGGCGCTGAGCAATGTGAAAATTGCCAATAACCAGGGCGTTCTGGGAGCAACGATAGACGATTCTATTGAGATTATCGGTAAAACCGCCCTGTATGCAATGGTTGGCAGTGATCGGGATTTATGCCGGCTCCTTTTTGAGAAGCGCAGTATTTTTCCTCTGACAAGTTTTGAAGATCGGCAGAAACAATAATACGGCAGAAGTCACAGGGAAGTGTAGATATGAAGGAACGAATTGCAGTTGTGGGTGCCGGGGCTGCCGGGGCCGTTACGGCAGCCTGGCTGATTGGAAATGGTTATGACGTGATTCTGTGTGACAGGAAAGAACAGTGTGAGGAAGACTTTGCAGCCATTGCCCGGAAGGGGATTGCGGCAGAAGGTCCCGGTCTGATCCCGGGACTGTGCCCCGCGGTTTTGACTTACAGTATTGCAGATGCCATGGAGGCGAGGCGGGTTCTGGTATGCGTGTCCAGCGGACGGCAGGAGGAGACCGCCGCATGGATGGCGCCCTGGGTCCGCGCAGACCATGATATCCTTCTTATGCCAGGTAATCTGGGCACGGTGGTATTTCACCGGGTGTTCAGAAGGGAAGGGGTAAATCACGGCCTGCTGGCTGAGATGGCTGAGTGCCTTTGGGCCTGCCGGCGTTTGGAGCCGGGCCGCTATGTGTCTGCGATGCCTCCGGGGCAGAAGCGGGCGGCAGCGTTTCCGTCATCGGATACGCTTAAGGCTCTGGAGTGTTTTGGGGATCTGTTTCCCTTAACAGCCGGGGCCAATCTGGTGGAGAACTGCTTAAATTCTCCCAATATACTTACGCATCTGTCCGGTACGCTGTTGAACCTGGGGGGAATCGAGCAGAAAAAAGAAAATTTTGCACTTTTTACAGATGGTATAAATGACGCCTATATCCGATGTCTGGAACTTTTGGAGGAGGAGCGAAGCAAAGTGTTGAAAGCACTGGAGATGGAATGGTATGCTGCGCCGGTACGGCCATTTATGAACATGCTGAAAGAGCGCGGGACCCACCCGGAGCTGGAGGCTTTTCGTAATCTTTCGGGTCCGGACGGCCTGAATCACCGGTATATTACGGAAGATGCCGGCTGTGGTGTGGCGCTGCTGGTCTCTCTGGCTGAAAAGTGCGGTGTGGAGGTGCCGGTTACTGAGGCGTTACTGACTTTGGCCAGCAGGCTGACCGGGAAAGATTACCGCCGGACCGGGCGTACGTGGGAGTGGCTGGGAAACGATGCGATGGATAGTTGTTGAGAAAAGCGTTTTTTCATTGGATCATAGTTTCCGGCACGTTGCGGTTGTAAAGTGGAAGCAGGTTTTGATATAATGGAGTACAGGACAGTACTCAGAGTCCATCATGGAGGGGCATTATATGCAGCTGACACAACTGGAATATTTGATTGCGGTAGAAAAATATGGATCCATATCCCGGGCAGCCCGGGAGCTATATACGTCACAGTCATCCATCAGCACATCGATCAAGACGCTGGAAACGGAACTCGGCGTGGAGCTGCTGCGGCGGGGGACTAAGGGGGTCCATATCACGGCCGAAGGTCAGTATATTCTGGAAAATGCCAAAATCATCTGCCGACATATGGATGATATTAAGGATGTCCGGGGAAGAATCTCCGGAAAGGTTCGGGGGAATGTAACGGTCGGCGGGGACGGATACTGCTGTATGAATATTCTGGGCAACACAGCCGTTAATTTAAAGGAACACTACCCGGATATTTCTGTGGCGCTGAAAGGGAACAACCAGAGGCAGATTCTGAGTGAACTTTCCGACGGCAGTCTGGACCTTGGGATTTTTCAGATCAATCAGTTTAATGAAAAATACGTTCGGGCAAAGGTGGAGTACAGCCAGCTGACCAGTTGGGATATTCTGAAATCCCATTTGGTTGTGGGGGTGGGCGGACAGCATCCTCTGTATGGGCGGGACCAGGTATCGCTGGAGGATATGATGCCTTACGAGATCGCCACCGGTTTTGTCCGGGCGGAGGACTTAGTCTACTGGTCCCTGTTTTGTGAGATGAGGAAACGGGGGTATACCAAGTCTATTACCTGTCTGGGGGATGTGGGCGTTTCCCGTCTGTATACGATTAAGCGAAATTGTATCCAATTGGTTCCGCGGGTTTCTCTGGACATGACGAATCCGTTGTTCAGCACTCCGCTGTATCCGATCGAGATGGACCAGCGTTATGATCTTAAGTATCTGCTGGTATATCGGGAGGAATCGTTTGGCCAGCCTCAGGAGCTGTTTCTGGATGAGGTCTTAAGGTATCTGGAACCTTACCAGGATACGGAATAAAAAAGAACTTTTTGGCCAGGGAATTTCATAAATATATAGAAATCCCCTAAAAGATATGATAAAATGAAAATTGTCTGGAAACAGCCGCGGCGCTTGATGACCGCGGCTGTTTTTTAGCAGTAACCAGGTTAGAATACCATGCTGGTATTGTAATAATAAATGTGAAAGGAGGTAACGGTATGGAACTGAAAAATATAATTAAGCGGAGGGCTTTGTTAGGGTAGCTCTCCCAAAGGAGCAGAAGATGGATTATATAGGAAATAATAAAGCAGCCTGGGAAGAGGCGTTTGACCATAAACAGGATGGATGGGGAGAAGAGAACTATAAGCGTTTACTGAACGAGGATCTCCCGTTTTTTTGTAAGGACATGGCGGCGGAGCTGCGGTCCATGGATTTTAAAGGAAAGAGCGCCGCACAGTTCTGCTGTAATAACGGGCGGGAGCTGCTGTCTCTCATGCAGCTTGGCGCGGAGAGCGGAACCGGATTTGATATTGCGGAAAATATCATCGCACAGGCGTCTGAAACCGCTGAAAAGGCAGGCATTTCGAACTGCCGGTTTGTCTCGTGCAATATTCTGGATATTGATGAGAAGTATCACAACAGCTTTGATTTTATTCTGTTTACAATCGGAGCGATTACATGGTTTGAGGATTTGAAGCCGCTGTTTCAGAAGGTATCGGACTGCTTAAAGCCAGGCGGTATCTTATTGATCCATGATTTTCACCCAGTCATGAACATGCTGCCCATGCCGGGCGAGCCTGAATTTGATGGGGAGCATTTAAACAGAGCTGCCTATTCTTATTTCAGAAAGGAACCATGGATCGAAAATGAGGGGATGGGATATATGTCTGAACCGTATGAGTCAAAGACATTCACCAGTTTCTCCCATACCATGTCGGCCATAATCAACGCGGTCAGCGATTCACAGATGAGGATCGTCAGGCTGAAGGAGTTTGATTATGATATCGGCTTAACTGAAGTGTATGACGGAAAGGGATTTCCGTTGTCTTATATACTCACTGCTGAAAAATGTAGATGATTGTTCTGAGCGGTTCGCAGTTGCCTGCCGCCGGATCATCGTGTGACAGCAATGAGAAAGCGGCCGGCTCCGCTTCCGAACAGCCGGGAGGGCGAAAGCAGAAGATGCTTTCGCCTTTTCTGTTTTTCTGAGAAATTTCCCATCTGTTAAATTTTCCATTTTATTTAAATCCTTTCTTAAGTTTTCCGCGTTATATTATATGTAACACAGAGGAAGCCAGAAAACCGGACAGAAATCAGAAAAAGGGTGGTGACAGGGAGTGAATGAGAAAGAGGTAATCAGGAGGATTAAACAGGGGGAAAAGGCGCTGTTTGAGACCCTGGTAAAAGAATACTATCAGGAAATCTACCATTTCTGTTTCTATAAGACGGGAGATGCGGAGAGCGCCTATGACTGCACCCAGGAGACGTTCCTCCATGTGATCCGGTTTCTGGATGGGTATACGGAGCGGAATCATTTCCGGGCCTGGATTTTTGGAATTGCGCGGAATGTGTGCAGCGATTACTTCCGCAGCAGGAAATTCGTAACCATGGAAGAGGAGGCGCTGGAAGGCGTACAGGAGGAAGAGGAGGGATACCGCCGGGCGGAAATGCGGGACAGCGTACAGGCGGCATTAAACAGGCTTCCGGAGATGCAGAAGGATGTGATTATTCTAAGATTCTATTATGATATGAAGCTGAAGGAAATTGCCGCGGTCGTGGGGGCGGGAATCCCTACCGTGAAATCCAGATTGAAACAGGGAATGGAAAAGATGAGGCAGTTCTTAGGAAAGGACGGTGATTTACAGATATGAAACGGGTGTTTGGAGTCTCCGATGAGGAGAAAGCGATGAGAAGCGTGCTGAGGCAGTATGAGGCGCCGGATATGACAGCCCTTCAGGAGCAAAAATTACGGGTTCTTTTAAATGAGGAGCTGGATAAAAAGCGCCTGACTCCGGCTACGGGCATGTGGCGGCATATGTGGCGGCTGGCCCGGTTTATATCGCCGTCGGTCTGGATTTTACAGGCAGTATTTCTGCTTCTGGCCATATGGGTTTCGGGCAGGCAGACGGAGGAATGGTATCTCTGGAATTTGTCGGCCATGATTCCGTTTCTGGGCGTGATCTGTGTGCCGGAGCTTACAAAGAGCTTCAGCCTTGGAATGTGGGAACTGGAACAGAGCTGCTGCTTCAATTTAAGAAAGCTGATGGCTGCCAAAATGGCGGTCCTGGGTACGGTGGACGGCGTGTTCCTGATTTTTCTGATGGCGGCTGTGGGAAGCCGGGGAACCGGATTTACGGAGGCTGTCCTCGCCCTGCTTCTGCCGTTCCAGGTGTCGAACGCGGTATATCTGGGGCTGTTTCAAGTGCTGAAACGCCACTGCAGCGGGTATGTACTCACCGCGGCGGGGATTTTTATGGCGGGAGGAATCCTGATGCTCAGGCAGTATCTTCCGGAGCTGCCGGTTACGGTTTCGGCGGGAATGGCGGCAGGTATCGGAATAGCGGGCTTCGTACTCCTGCTTGTGAGCGGATACGGGGTAGTAAAACAGATGGATAGAGAGGAGACAGTCATATGGAACTTCGGATAGACAGACTGACGAAACAGTATGGAGCGAAAATTGCGGTGGACCGCATGGATTTCACCCTGAAAGCGGGGGTGTATGGACTTTTGGGAGCCAATGGGGCGGGGAAGACTACGCTGATGCGTATGATCTGTGATATTTTGAGACCGACCTCAGGGGAGGTGCTCTACGACGGGCGGCCCATCTCGGAACAGGGGGACGCCTACCGGATGGTTCTCGGCTATCTGCCCCAGCAGTTCGGCTATTACCCGGAATTTACGGCAAATAAATTCATGATGTATATGGCGGCGCTGAAGGGGCTGGGGAAGAGCGCCGCAGCGGCAAAGACACTGGAACTTCTGGAGCTGGTAGGGCTGTCCGAGGTGAAAAATAAGAAGATCAGGACATTTTCCGGCGGAATGAAACAGAGGCTGGGAATCGCACAGGCCATGCTTAATGATCCGGAGATCCTCGTTCTCGATGAGCCGACCGCAGGGCTGGATCCGAAGGAGCGGGTGCGGTTTCGAAACCTGATCAGCTCTTTTTCCAAGGATAAGATTGTGCTGCTGTCCACCCATATCGTCTCCGATATTGAATACATTGCCAATGAGATTCTCGTTATGAAAGCGGGAAAACTGGTTCATCAGGGAAAACCGGAAGAAGTGACGAAGGAGATCACGGGATTTGTCTGGGAATGCAGAGTACCGGCCAGTGAAGCGGATCGCTGGAATGAGAAGTATACCATTGGAAATCTGAGAAATGAAGGCGATTACTCCATACTACGTGTGATTTCCGAGCGTAAGCCTGCCGGAAATGCCGTTCCGGTGAAACCAGTTCTGGAAGATTTGTACCTGTACTATTTTGAGGAGGAGAATAGCTGATGAAACAATTAATAAAATTCGAATTTTCTAAATTATTAAAAAAGAAGCTTGTTTTCATCGCGCTGGGAGCGTTTGCCCTTATTTACGCTACCATGCTCTGGTCGTGGATCTTTGGAAATGAATGGGCTGTCACGCAGGAGGGGGAGATGATTTACGGAACTGAGGCGGAGCGGTACAACACGGAGATTGCAAACCGTTTTGCCGGTCCCCTGACCGATGAGAAGGTGCAGGAGATTCTGACCGCGTTTCCGAGAACGGATGGGATGACGACGGGAGACGTGTCCAACAATACGTATTATCCGGTCGCGAATCTGTTTGCGGAGCGGGATGGAACGTGGAACGGCAAAACGGTGCGGGAGGTATTTCCGGAATTCGATGAGCCGCCGGTGATCGGTGTGTCCAGCCGGTGGGAATCCTTCTTATACAGCATGATGTATATCGTTCTGATGTCCGGAATTCTGGTGGTCATTATCGTTTCCCCTGTCTTTTCCGACGAGTATACCAGCGGGATGGACGCTTTGATTCTGACCTCGCGGTATGGGAAGAAACGGTGCGTTCTGGCAAAGGTGATATCTGCGTTCTGCTTCAGCATCACGATGGAAGCGGTGATTCTGGTGGTGGGATTTTTGCTGTTTGCCGCCGGACGGGGACTGGAGGGCTGGAATACAGATATCCAGCTGAGCGAGCTGATGGTATTTTCGAGGATTGCGCAGCCGCTCAAATGCTATGAGGCGGCTCTCCTGACGGCGTTTCTGGCGATGATGTCCACCATCACGGTGACCGGGCTTACCCTGCTGTTTTCAGTCCTTTGTCCGAGCTCTTTTGTATCCATTATCCTGGCGGCCGTCACCTATCTGGCTCCCATGTTTTTAAATCCGGGAAGCCAGACGGCAAGGCGCATACTGATGCTGTTTCCTGTGAACAGCATCAGCGTTTCGGGAGTCATGAGCGTAGGCGGCTTTACGGCGGGGAGTCTGACCATTCCGCTTCTCGCTGCAGTCGGGGGCGTCGCGGTCGTGATGGCTGTGGCCGGCACCGGCGGATGCAGATACATTTTCTCGAGACATCAGGTCTGTTGAACGCCATGGCCAGCGCACTGGACGTATGATACTCTACCTCATTCCTGCGCCTTTTGCTTGACCTTTTTTGGTGCCTGCGGTATCCTTAACTGGAATTGTAAAGAAGCAGCTTCCGAAAAGGGTGATGAGATAAATGATAGAGACTGTGGCATCCGTAGGGCTCGCGATTGACGAGCGGCTTACGATCTTTAAAAACAGAATACAGCCGGAGAAAATGACGGGAAATGAGAAACGGATCTGCATCGTGACCGGCATACACGGGGATGAACTGGAGGGACAGTACGTCTGCTACGAGCTGAACCGGATTTTGAGGGAACAGAAGGAACGGGTAAAGGGGATCGTGGATATTTATCCGGCCATGAATCCGCTGGGCGTGGATTCCATTACGAGAGGCGTCCCCGGGTTTGATATCGATATGAACCGGATATTTCCGGGAAGTGAAGAGGGGGCGGTGACGGAGCATATCGCCACGCAGATTATGGAAGATATTTCAGGGGCGGATTTCTGTGTGGATATTCATGCCAGCAATATTTTCCTGCGCGAGATCCTGCAGGTGCGCATGAGTGAGGGGACGGCCGAACAGCTGCTTCCCTACGCAAAGCTGCTGAATACGGATTTTATCTGGGTTCACGGGGCAGCCACTGTCCTGGAATCCACGCTGGCTCACGGGCTGAATACCAGTGGCGTGCTACGGTTGTGGTGGAAATGGGCGTGGGCATGAGGATTACGAAGAGCTACGGACTCCGGCTGACGGAGGGGATTCTGTGTCTGATGAAGCGGCTCGGCATCTGGGAAGGGGAGACGATCGCTCCGAAGGAACCCATGACCTCGGATAACAGAAAAATCGGTCTGGTTCACGCCAATACGGCGGGAATCTTCCTTCCATCGATGGAGCACCAGGGGATGGTGGGAGTGGGGGAACGGATTGGGGAGATATTAAATCCTCTTGATGGGACTGTTCTGGAGACGGTGGTATCCCCGGTGGAGGGCATGATCTTTACACTACGGGAATATCCGGTGGTCTCCAACGGCTCTCTGATCGCACGTGTGCTGGGAGGTGAGGGCGAATGAGGAAGGAAGTCATCTATACCCTGAAGAATTTGTACCGGGCGGACATGAATATCTACGGATATCATTTCGGAAAAGGTGAGAAATCGGCCTGCATCGTGGGCGCCTGCCGTGGCAATGAAATTCAGCAGCTCTACATCTGCTCCCAGCTGGTCAGGAAATTAAAGGAGCTGGAGGAGCGGGGAGCGATCGTAAAAAATAACGAGATTCTGGTGATCCCTTCCGTCAATCCGTCCTCCATGAATATCAGCAAGCGGTTCTGGCCCACCGATGATACGGATATCAACCGCATGTATCCGGGGGATCCGGGCGGAGAGACGACGAAACGGATCGCTTCCGGTGTCTTCGATGTGGCGCGCCAGTATAATTATGGCATACAGTTTACGAGTTTCTACATACCCGGTGACTTTGTACCGCATGTGCGGATGATGGACACGGGCTACCAGAACCCGAGCCTGGCAAACTTATTTGGCCTGCCCTATGTGGTGGTCCGGAAGGTGAGTCCGTTTGACACGACGACGTTAAACTATAACTGGCAGATGAATCAGACCAATGCGTTTTCCGTGTACTCCAGCGCTACCGATAAGATTGACGAAGAGTCGGCGAAGCGGGCGGTGGCGGCGGTGCTGCGCTTTCTCACACGGATGGGAATGGTGCGCTATCAGAGCCACAGCGGTTATATCGCCACGGTGATCGAGGAGGGCGATCTCGCCAGCGTCAGGACCGACCGGGCCGGACTCTATAAACCGCGTTTCCGGCCGGGCGAAGAGGCCGCGCGGGGTGATGTGCTGGCGGAGATTATCGACCCCTATGAAGGGGAAGTGATCAGCCAGATTCTCTCTCCGGCCGATGGAATCGTGTTTTTCGCACATTCCCAGCCGCTGGTGATGGAGGGAACGATTATATTTAAGATTATTAAACGGCTGCATGAATGACGGCGGACCTCCGGATCCTAAAGAACGGCGATCCTTTTATCCGGAGTATCCTACAAAAAGGAATCTGGCTTAAAGCAAATTCGATTGACAGATTCCTTTTTCTGTGATAACTTATGAAAGAGACTTTATAAAGATATTTTAGTAATGGGAGCTGATAAAACTTCTGCATAGGAAAGGAGGCGCGCATGGGAGCAGATGCAAAGCTGATGAAGGAATTGAATAAGAGGCAGCTTCGCCGGATCCTCCGGCAGTGTAAGGAGGCGACCAAGCCTGAGCTGGCGGACCGTACCGGACTGAGTGTGGTCACGATCAACAGCCTTCTGGAGGATTTGTTGAAGACAGGGGAGGTTGTGCAGTCGGGGCTGGCCCCTTCCGGGGGAGGACGCCCCAGCACGCGGTACCAGTACCGGCCGGATTACCGGTATGCGGTGCTGCTGTACGGCCATCAGAGTGAAGGAAGAAATCTGATGCATCTGGCTGTCGTCAATCTGATGGGCGAGTGTGTATGGCGGAAAGAAGAGTATTTCGACGAGATCCTGGTGGAGAGCTTTGAGGCGGTTCTCGACGATGTGATCGGCCGTTTTCCGGAAATCGGTCTGCTGGCATTTGGGCTCCCGGGGGAGGTCGTGGATGATGTGGTGACCATTCATGATTACCAGGCGCTCGTCGGGCCGGAATTTATGGCCCATTATAAGGAGCGCTACCATCTTCCGGTAGTCTTCGAGAACGATATCAATGCCATGACCTACGGCGCCTGCCGGGAAGGGGACGTGGAAAAGGCTACGGTGGCGGGAATCTATCTCCCGAGAATTTATCCGCCGGGCGCAGGACTCGTAATTCAGGGGAAGATCTATTATGGAACGTCCCACTGTGCTGGCGAGCTCGCCGGTCTTCCCGTGCCGGTTTCATGGGATTCACTGGATTATGGGCGAGAGCACGACGTCCTGGAGAACCTAAAGCTGCTGACCGCGGTGTATGGGTTTACGGTAGCTCCGGAAACGCTCATATTTTATGGTGATTTCTTTACAGAGGAGCTGCAGGAGCAGCTGAGGGCATACAGCGGGAGGCTTCTGGAAGGGAAATTCCATATGGATCTTATCTTCGCAGAAAATCTGGAACGGGATTACGAAGAAGGAATGAAGCGGCTGGCCCTGGAAGCTTTGTGGGAAGAAATGGAATAGAGATGAAGAAGTGATGAAGAAGTGATGAAACAGTGATGAAACAGAGACAGAATCGATCATGAGGAGGAAGTAAAGATGAATCAGAGAGAAAGAATGTTAAGCGAACTGCCATATAAGGCGTGGGAGGACGGACTCGAGGAGGAGCGGAAGGAGAGCAGAAAACGGGTTCACCGCTATAACAATCTGCCTCCGGAGGCGGAAAAAGAGAAAGATGCGCTGATCCGTGAGATCTTCGGAAAAACGGGTGAGAATATCTTTGTGGAGGCGCCGTTCCGCTGTGATTATGGAACCCACATTGAAGCCGGAAATAATTTCTATGCGAATTTCAACTGTGTTATACTGGATGTTGCAAAGGTGGTAATCGGCGAAAATGTCATGTTTGCCCCTAATGTGGCGGTCTATACGGCTGGCCATCCGGTTCATCCCGATTCGAGAAACAGTGGATATGAGTACGGAATCGGCGTGATGATCGGGGATAATGTCTGGGTCGGCGGAAATTCCGTTATCAATCCGGGCGTCCATATCGGCAATAACGTTGTAATCGGTTCCGGCAGCGTTGTGACAAAGGATATTCCTGATAATGCGATAGCCGTGGGCAATCCCTGCCGTGTGATCCGCTACATTACGGAAGAAGACCGGAAATACTATTTCAAAGACCGGGAGTTTGACGTAGACGATTATAGATAGGAAGGACTGCCAGAGTGTGAAACTTTTGTGATCTTTCCCTGAGAATTATTTACAGTTTCCTACTATCGTGGTATGATATGGCTGATTTCTGGAAAATGATGTGATACGAAAGGAGAATGCCATATGACGATGATGGAACGATTGATTGGTTACTTAACAGGCCATTTTGATAATTCGCAGCAGCTGGAACGGTTCGAAAGAGAAGGGATCACCGGTTATCCCAGGGCGGAGCACAGGAATACCGTGTGCAATGACCGGATAACGGGGCTGCCGGCAGATTTTTCCGGAGTATTCGTTCTGGAGGAGAGCTATTATACGACGGACGGCAAGACGAATGCAATGCCGCATCTGTTCCTGTTTACGGAGGAAGAGGGAGGCATCAAGCTGACCTCCTACGATATGCCGGAGGGATACACGAAGGAGAACTTTACCAGCGAGAACTTAAAAGAGACTGCATGGGAAAGTCTGAAGATTTCAGAGAAGTTCACACCGATCATTTATCACGAGGAGAACGGAGCCTTTGTGGGAAAAGGTGTCAGCATGTTCTCACCGGTGCTGAAATTTAAGCTGGAGGAGAGATTCGACAGTGAGGTGCTGGAGGTCTCGGAGACCTTCGAGGTGAACGGAAAACGGACGTTTGGATATGATCTGCCGTTGGAATATAGAAGAGTGTAGTCTTTGTTGAATATTTTCAGATGGTTAGTGATCCGGGGGCGGAAGCCCCCGGTTTTTTGTACTGACAGAGGGGAACAGTTATGGCAGAGGAAGCAATCTTCCCCCAACACGTTTACATTTCCCCCACAACGCGGTAAAATACAAGGAACATGATATACAAGGAACATGACATACTCCCAGGAGGCAAAATGATTCCCAGAAATGAAATTCTAAAGCGCCTTCGCGCGCAGATCAACGTAAATGGACACATTATAGGTACGGTGGCAGGCTCGGGCATGACTGCCAGATATTCGGCCATGGGAGGGGCGGATTTACTTCTGGCGCTGAGTGCCGGGAAGTTCAGGATTATGGGAAGAAGCTCCTTCTCCAGCTATCTGTGTTATGGCGACAGCAACACGATTGTGATGGATATGGGCTGCAACGAACTGCTGCCGATCATAAGGGATACGCCGGTGCTTTTTGGCCTGTTTGCCAGTGATCCGATGATCAATCTCTATGATTATCTGCAAAAGATCCGTGAAAATGGTTTTTCCGGCGTTGTAAATTACCCTACGCTGTCGCTGATTGACGGGAAGTTCGGGGAAGCACTGAGCGAAGAGGGGAATACCTATGAGAAGGAAGTGGAGGCCATTAAGCTGGCTCACTTTCTTGATTTATTCACCATTGCCTTTGTCGTGGACGCGGAGCAGGCCAGGAAGATGACGCTGGCCGGAGCCGATGTGATCTGCGCTCATCTGGGGCTGACCAAGGGCGGATTTCTGGGGGCGAAAAAGTATATCTCTATCAATGATGCGAGAAAGATATCGGACGAGATATTCAATGCCAGTGACGAGATTCGAAGCGATGTCATAAAGATGATCTATGCCGGACCGGCCAATACGCCGATCGACATGCTGTATCTGTACCAGAATACAAAATGTCAGGGCTACATAGGCGGTTCAACCTTCGACCGGATTCCTACGGAACGGGCGATTTTAAATACGACGAAGGCGTTCAAAAGCTACGGAAGCTTTGACGAAAAAGACCCCATGTCCAAGCTTCTGAACGGAAACTGGAATCCGGGCGATTACGTGGAATTTGTGAAAAAATATATCGAAGAGCACTATATGAAGGAAATTCAGCTGAGGGATTTGGCGGTGGTAGCCCACGTGTCCGGTTCTTATTTAAGTGTCAAATTTAAGAAGGAAGTCGGATGCAGCTTCACAGAGTATCTGGTGCGGTTCCGTATGAACAAGGCGAAGGAATTGTTCGAGCAGAAAAATGCCTCCTGCAAGGAGGTTGCCGCCATGGTAGGATATGAAGATTACGCCCAGTTTTCCAGAATGTTTAAGAAGTATACGGGCATTCCGCCGGTGGAATATGCAAGGAAAGGGAGGGAAAGTCATGAGCATATATAAATCAGAGGCAGGGTGAAGAAAATCGCTGGAATTATATGACAGACAGCTTGCTTGCTGCGGCACTGAAGTCAAAATGGAGGTGCGCTGTCCGGTTGAACTGGCAGAGAGTGCGGTCAATACGGTTAAAAAGATTCACCCATATGAGGAACCGGTCATAAATGTCATTCCGCTATTGGAGTTTTAATGGGGAGTCAAGCCGGAAGTATTTTCAAAAAAGGAGGAGTTGTGGGAGTCAGTAAAAAAGGTAAGCGGAAAATTATGATAGACGGGAACGTGTACTGGTGGTTTGCAGAGGAGGGGGCCGGGGGCGAACCGGTGGTCCATATATTGGCGGCTGACCATTCCTTTCTTGCAGATTGTAATATGTATTGTCCGGTTTTAAGAATTACAAAAGACAGTCGTAAGGGCGTACGCGATCTGGCAATACCATTTGATGTATCTGATCGGTATGCAGCATTTACGCCCAAATACATCGAGGAGTTAATCCGAATAGGAATTTCAGATAATTTCAACACTTTAGGAGGGGAATGATATGTTTCAATCGATTTTTCAGAAGACAATGGCTGAGGAGAACTGGTAGGAAGTCCAGAAACAGGGGGCTGAGAATATACCGGCACTTTTTCCTCTGGGCGTCATTGAAGAGCATGGACCGCATCTTCCGTTAGGCGCTGATATTTACTGGAGTTATGCGATGTGCAGGATTGTGAAGGAAAAACGAAAGCATATGGGGAAAGAGAGTGTGATACTTCCGCCGTACTATTGGGGAGTGAATCACTGTACCGGGAGCTTTCCGGGGACATTTTCGCTGAAGTCGGAGACTATGAGGCAGGTGCTGTTTGAAATATTTGAAAATGTAAAGGATTTTTCCTTCCGCCAGGTATACTGCTTTAACTATCATGGAGATTCCTTCCATGTAAACAGTATTATTGAAACAATTAAAGAAGTGAATGAAAAGCTGGATCTTTCGGTCAAACTGGTCGTGAATGCAATGGATTTACAATTGTATGGCTGGCGGGGAGATGAGAATTTTCTGTTGGTTGTGGATCCGGACTATCCAGTGGAGTGGTTTGAAGAGGAGGAACCTTCAGAACACGGCTTGCTGGATATTCATGCAGGTGCGTTTGAGACTGCGGTTCTTCATTATTTTTGTCCGGAACTGGTTGATTTGGAGACTGCGGAACAGTTGGTCTCATCATCGCTGAATGAGGAAGGCATGGAAAAATGGCTCCAGGGCGGCAGTGTAATCAGGGAGGCTGCTCCTCTGGGCTATGCGGGTAATCCGGCGGGGCATCGCGCTGTCGCCAAACACGTGGCGGAAATGCTGGATATGCAGGTGGAAAATATCGTAAGCCAAATGAGGCTATGATGGAAGGCATGATAAAATGGAACTGAATTATAGAAAAGCCGTGCAGGACGACGCGGAACTTCTGATTGAAATGTATAATGCGGCCTTCCATGCGGATTACATTCGCTACGGGGAATGCCCGGCGTATGGGAAGACGAAGGAAGCGATGGAATTATCCATTGCCGGATTTCCCAAATACATTATTTTGAGTAAGGAAGTCCCTGTTGGTGTGATTTCTCTCGTGAACAGAGGGGATAGACAGTACCATCTGGGGTGTTTATGTATTATTCCGGAATATCAGGGGAAGGGAATCGGTTCCCGGGCATTTCGGCATATGCTGTCCGTTTTTCCTGACTGGAAGCGGATTACGCTGGAAACGCCTGCGGATAAAGAGGAGAACATCGCATTCTATACGAAAAAATGTGGATTTCATACTGGGAATAAGGAGATGGATGGAAATGTGGAGGTTATTACTTTCTATATGGAGCGCTAAGAAAGATTGTGCGTTTAGGAAATTAAGGAAGATCACAATGCTTGCATGTGTTCTGCTGATCATGATACCACTGTCCCTGACCGCATGCGGCGGAAGGGCAAACACATCAAGCAGTGTTTATCCCAATATAGACGATGCGGATATTCCTGATATTCTGGAAAAAACGGTGGGTACAGTGGGAAATACGTATTTTACTTCTTTTGGGAAATCAGACAACAAGGATTATCGCTCTTATCTGGCGGTGACATTTGAAAATACCACAGAGGATGACTATGACGAATTAATGGAACATTATCAATCCGCTTCGACCGGAACGGACGAGGAGGGCTTCCTGCTTTTTGACTGGGGACGGCTCCATGTAAATGCAGAGGATGATTCCATTCTTCTCAATGCGTATATGAAATAGAAGATCACTTTATATAATTGAAAAAAGATCAAATCATGAACAGAGAGGCAGCGATACCGCAAAAGTACCGCTGCCTCTCATTTTTGTACCCAAAAGTAAAAAAGCGAGAAAACGCATCTCCAGGCGCTGCAAATCGCTTTAAATTCTAAATCTAATATAAACACAAGGATAGTTAATAAAAACAACAACATTTAGAAATATAAACACAAGAGAAGATAAACTAACAACATTTATTCAGAAATGAGGGAAGTGTACAATATATTTGTAGCAGGGAAGCAAAAACGGGGGTAGAAATACAGCGAAAATCACGGCCGGGTTTCGCTGAAAAGAAGGAGAGGTTTACATGAAAACAATAGCAATCGCAGGAACCTTTGATACGAAAGGAAAGGAATATCTCTACGTAAAGGGACTGGTTGAGGAGTTGGGGCTGCACGCATTAACCATACATACCGGCGTGTTTGAACCAGAGTTTACGCCGGACGTGTCCAACGCGGAGGTGGCAGCCGCGGCCGGATACGATATCCGCGCCATTGTGGAACGAAAGGACCGGGCTATGGCGACAGAGGCGCTGTCAAAAGGAATGGAGACATTGGTTCCTCAGCTGTACAGGGAAGGCAGGTTTGACGGGATTCTGTCATTTGGAGGTTCGGGGGGAACTTCCATGGTGACTCCGGCCATGCGGGCGCTGCCCATCGGAGTTCCCAAGCTTATGGTGTCAACCATGGCTTCCGGCAACGTGGAACAGTATGTGGGCACCAGCGACATTGTGATGATGCCGTCCATTGTAGATGTGGCCGGGCTGAACTCCATCTCAAAGGTGATTTTCAGAAATGCGGTCCTTGCCGTCTGCGGAATGGTGAGGCTGAAAGAGGAGCTGAAGCCGGAGATAGGAGATCACAAGCCTCTGGTTGCTGCGACCATGTTCGGTGTTACGACTCCGTGTGTTGGATTTGCAAAGGAGTGTCTGGAGACGCATGGGTATGAAGTCCTGGTATTTCATGCGACCGGTACCGGAGGGCGGACAATGGAAGCGCTGACGGACGCCGGATTCTTTAAGGGCGTGCTGGATCTGACCACGACGGAGTGGTGTGACGAGGTGGTAGGCGGAGTCCTGGCAGCAGGCCAGACGCGCTGTGAGGCGGCGGCCCGCTGCGGGATTCCCCAGGTGGTTTCAGTAGGGGCCATGGATATGGTGAATTTCGGACCGTTCGATACGGTTCCGCAGAAATTTGCGGGAAGAAATCTCTATAAACATAACCCGACCGTTACCCTGATGAGGACCACGGCCGATGAAAATAGAGAGGTTGGAGAAAAGCTGACTGAGAAGCTGAATCTGGCTTCCGGAAAGACTGCGCTGCTGCTTCCGTTAAAAGGCGTATCGGCCATCGACGCGGACGGCCAGCCATTCTACGGACCAAAGGAAGATCAGGTGCTGTTTCAGACGCTGCGTGACGGGGTGAACCGGGACGCTGTTGAGATCATGGAACTGGATTACAACATCAACGATAAGGAATTTGCCGTATGTGCGGCTGAAAAATTAATGGAACTTATGGAAAGAGAAGCATAAGAACAAGGAGGATTTAAAAATGAACAGAATGACAAGAAGTGAGATCATGGAGAAATTCCACAAAGAGGTGGAAGAGGGAAGAATCCTGGTAGGCGTTGGCGCAGGAACCGGAATTACGGCGAAATGCAGTGAAAAGGGCGGAGCTGACATGCTGATTATCTACAATTCCGGTCGTTTCCGGATGGCTGGCCGCGGTTCCCTGTCAGGGCTGCTGGCGTATGGCGATGCCAATAAAATCGTACAGGAAATGGGCTCCGAGGTGCTTCCGGTCGTGAAAAACACTCCGGTTCTTGCCGGTGTCTGCGGTACGGATCCCTTCCGTGTGATGGACCTGTTTTTGAAACAGCTGAAGGACCAGGGCTTCAACGGTGTGCAGAATTTCCCGACCGTAGGATTAATTGACGGCAAATTCAGAGCTAACCTGGAGGAGACAGGAATGGGATACGGACTGGAGGTTGACATGGTCCGTGAAGCACACAAGCTGGATATGCTCACCTGTCCATACGTCTTCGATCCGGAGCAGGCAAAAGCCATGGCGGAAGCCGGAGCGGATATACTGGTTGCCCATATGGGACTGACCACCAAGGGAAGCATCGGCGCGGAGACGGCGCTCACGCTGGACGACTGCTGCGTAAAGATCAGGGAGATTATCAAGGCGGGAAGAGAAGTGCGCCAGGATATCATGGTTATCTGCCACGGCGGCCCGATCGCAGATCCTGAGGATGCCGCCTACGTAATCAAACATGTGCCTGAAATCGACGGATTCTTCGGCGCCTCCTCCATCGAGCGCCTCGCATCAGAACGTGGAATGACCGCACAGACAGAAGCATTTAAGGCCATTGAAAAATAAATACCAATATGCCCTGGGGCTGCACTGCCGCAGGGCATAAGCTGAATAGAAATGGAGAAGGGGAAAATATGGACAAACAGGGGATTACAGCAGATAAAAAGACTGTGTTTGATTTAAAGTTTTTTATAAAATGGGGGATCGCAATCGGAGTTCCCTGCATCCTTTACTTTGCAATTCCGCAGACGGAGGCCGTTTCACTGGAAATGAGAAAATTCTTCGTGTGCACCGCGTGGGCGATTCTGACCTGGGCGATGAATCTGCTTCCGGTTTACATTTCCGGCCTGCTCTTAACGGTAGGAGCGATTCTTTGGGGAGTGGCCCCCGCCAATGTCGTCCTGTCACCGTGGACCGGTTCGGTCGTATGGCTGTCTCTGGGCGGTCTGACGCTTTCCGTGATCTTTGAGAAAAGCGGGCTGATGCAGCGGATCGCGTACTTTTTTATTGTAAAATCCGGCGGTTCTTATAAGGGGATCATAACGGGAATCACACTGTCCGGTATCGTGGTGGGGCTTCTGGTCCCCAATATGACCGGCCGTGTCGCCCTCTACTGCGCCCTGTGTTTTGGAATCTACAACGCGTTAAAGATACCGAAGAACAGCAATACCGGAGCCGGAATCATGTTTGCCGGTTTCGTGGCGGCAATCGCACCATCCTGGCTGTATCTATCCGCAAGCGAGAACCTTCAGCTGGTCAATTCCTACTTAAAGGAAACCGGAAACAGCGTCAGCTGGATGCAGTATTTTATCAGTAACTTTCCCGTCATGCTTTTATGGCTGATCGTTCTTCTGATCATGGTGCGGATTCTGTTTAAACAGGATGCCTCCATTGACGGAAAAGAGTATTTTAAAGAAAAACAGGAATCTCTCGGAAAAATGTCGAAAAAGGAAATCAAGTTTCTGGTTATCCTGATTTTACTCGTTATTGCGATGGTATTTTCGGGAATTGACGCAGGCTGGCTCTTTATTCTGGCTGTGATCGCCTGTTTCCTTCCGGGAGTGGACGTTGCGGATATCGAGGATATGAAGCAGGTGAATTTCCCGATGGTATTCTTCGTGGCGGCAACCATGGCGATCGGAAGTATGTCAAATGCGGTTGGCGTAGCCGGTCTGGTGAGCGAGCTGATGATGCCGATTCTCCAGAATGTCGGAAACTTTGGATTGATCCTGTTTGCATGGCTGACCGGTGTGATCACCGATATGATGATGACTCCTCTGGCCGGTATGGCGGCATTTTCACCGCTCTTTATCGACATTGCGGCGAAGCTGGGACTCAGCGTGGTGGGAACTACCTTCAGTTTCGTATGGGGCGTGGAGCAGCTGTTCTTCCCCTATGAGTGGGCGCTGTTTCTGATTCTGTTCAGCTATGACGTTTTTGATATGAAAAAAGCCATGAAATTCTGTACCGTCCGTACAATACTCAGCATCATTTTCCTGGCGCTTCTGATTTATCCATACTGGATGATGACTGGATTTTTAAGATAGGAGAGGAAGCATGAAAATATATGATGTGATCATTGTGGGGAGCGGACCTGCCGGGATGACGGCCGCGATATATGCGAAGAGAGCGAATCTTGACGTTCTCCTTTTAGATAAACTGGCGCCGGGCGGGCAGATCATCAATACATATGAAATACAGAACTATCCGGGCTTCAGTTCGGTCAATGGAGCCGATCTGGCGATGCAGGTGTTTGAGCATACCCAGGCTCTGGGAATCGAATTCGATTACGGTACTGTGGAGAAAATCGAGACAAAGGAACGGGAAGACGGCGGCTGCGGTACCATAAAAATAGTGACGTGTGCGGAAGGAAAAACATACCGTTCCCTGGCAGTCATTCTGGCTACGGGAACAAAGCCGCGCATGCTCCACGTGCCTAATGAGCTGGATTTTGCAGGAAAATCCATAAGCTGGTGCGCCATCTGTGATGGAGCAAAATACCGGGATAAATCGGTCATCGTGATTGGCGGAGGCAATTCCGCGGTGGAGGAATCCATCTACCTGGCGGAAATGGCAAAAAAGGTGACGGTGGTAACCATGCTTGATCTCACCGCAGACCCGATGGCCTGCGATAAACTGAAGTCTCTGCCCAATGTGGAAGTCTATGAGTGGTTTGATATCAAAGAATTTCTGCCTGGGGCTGTCTTTACCGGCCTGCGTGCGGTTTCCAGCAAAACAGGGGAGGAGATCGTAGTATACGGAGACGGCGCGTTCGAATATATCGGACTTCAACCGGTAACGGAGCCATTTGCCGATCTCGGCATTCTGGAATCACACGGTTATATTGAAGCGAACGAGCGGATGGAGACGGCGGTGCCGGGAATCTTCGGTGCCGGTGATAGTAACAGCAAGCTGCTCCGGCAGATCGTGACTGCCTGCTCGGATGGCGCAGTGGCCGCTCAGTCAGCGGCGGCGTATAAGAAGAAATGTATGGGATAAATGGGAAGGAAGGGATAACAGATGATTCGATATGAGAAGAAAAACAGCCTGATTACACAGCAGGCGGAAGCGGAACAGAAGTTTCTGGTGACATTCGAGGCGGGAGCATACACGGCGTCCAGCCCGCTGGTAGTGAGAAATCCGTATCTGATCTCTCCGCTGACGGCGATGATTCTTTTTAAGACCGCTGTAAAGCAGGAGGTAACGCTGACGGTAAAGGGGAAGGAGCCGGAAGGCGATATCAGCCATACATTTCCGGCCGATACGGTCCATATTCTTCCGGTTTATGGTCTGTATGCGGACTGCGAAAATACGGTGGAGCTCATTTTGTCGGGAGGAGAACGGGAGACGGTGATGATTAAAACGGAGCCGCTTCCCCCAGAGGTACCGGTTCCCACATTCTGCAAGGGCAGCGGAGTGCATATGGGAGACAATGTGATTTTTCTGACACAGACGTCGAAGGCCGATGCGCTGGCATGTGATTACCGCGGGGACGTAAGGTGGTATCTGAC
Source organism: Hungatella sp. (assembly GCF_046966825.1). Classification (NCBI taxonomy): domain Bacteria; kingdom Bacillati; phylum Bacillota; class Clostridia; order Lachnospirales; family Lachnospiraceae; genus Hungatella; species Hungatella sp. The sequence continues at coordinate 80,457 of NZ_JBKVCZ010000010.1, forward strand.
GGTAAACGTCTGCTTTGATATGAAGCGTCTTGCGAACGGCCATCTGCTTGTCGGTACGGACCGGCTGATCAAGCTGCCGTATTACGTGAGCGGTGTGTATGAGATGGGGGTACACGGAAAAATATACCGGGAATACAGGCTTCCGGGCGGTTATCACCATGATACCTTTGAGATGGAAGACGGCAATATCCTGATGCTGTCTCAGATTCCGGACCGGGATACCGTAGAAGATGTGCTGGCCCTTGTCGACCGCCAGACGGGAGCGATCGTGAGAACCTGGGATTACAGGGAGATTCTGCCTTACGACTGCCAGACGACCTGGTCCGGATCGGCCTCCGCACACGACTGGTTCCATAATAATGCGGTATGGTACGATAAGAAGACGGATTCCATCACGCTTTCCGGCCGGCATCAGGATGCGGTGATTAATATAGACTTCAAAACAGGAGCCCTCAACTGGATTCTGGGAGATCCGGAGGGATGGCCGGAAGAGTACGTGGAGAAGTATTTCTTCAGGCCGATCAGTGAACCGTTTGAATGGTCTTACGAGCAGCACGGCGTGGTGGTGTGCCCGGACGGAGATATTATGATGTTTGATAATGGTCACTATCGTTCCAAGGTAAAGGCTCATTACAGCAAGGCGAAGGACAGCTATTCCAGAGGCGTGCGCTACCATATCGACAGAGAGGCACGGACTATCGAACAGGTATGGCAGTATGGAAAGGAGAGAGGCGCAGACTTCTTTTCGCCATATATCTGTAATGTGGAATATTACGATGAAGGCCGCTATATGGTGCATTCCGGTGGAATTGCCTATAAGGACGGGGAACCGTTAGAGGGGCTGGGGAGCATGGATGGAACCGGTGAGGGCTGTACGCTGAATGCAATTACCTGCGAGCTGGTAAATGATGAGGTAGTCTATGAGCTGCACGTACCTTCCAATGTATTCCATGCTGAGAAGCTGCCTATGTATTATGCCGGTGAGACGGCGGAACTGGGAGCAGGGAAAACACTTGGTTCCATGAGCAGAACTGGAGAATTTGCGACAGAGATTCCGGCTGCCTGTACGGGGGAACTGATTCCGGAGCATTACGAGGCTTCCGTTACGGAGGAGGAGGACCGAATCCTGTTTAATGCTACCTTTGAGAAAGGGGAGCTGGCCATGCTCCTGCTGGAAGAGGAAGACGGCAGAGTGCACCGCTATTATATCAATACGTCGGCTGCGAAGAACTTCGAGGCAATGTGTGTCGGAACGTTTCTGAAGAATGATCCCAGAAATGTAGATGTGTATGTCAATAAATGCGGGCTGAGCAAAAACGTGAAGGTCCGTGTGCTGCTGGAAGACAAAATCTATGAGACCGGTGTCGAAATCCGTATGGAATAGAAGACCAGCAGAGCGGGAAAGAGAAGAAGAACCGGGATAGCAAGCGGGCAGGGCCGCTGTGTTCGGAGCATGGAAATGCGAGGGATACAGCGGCTTTTTGCTGTGAAGTCCGGAATATTGGTGTTTGACTTTAGAGATGAAAATGATAAAATATATGTATTCAGCAGTTCTCAAGAGAAGAGATGAATCATAGCAATTGTAGAATGAAAACAGCAGTGAGAAAAGGAGAAAACGATATGGGATTTAAAGAGATAGCAGTGGAAGAACTGAATTTTAATCCATTTACAAAGATTGGCACGGAGTGGATGCTGATTACGGCGGGCGATGAGAAGAGTTTTAATACGATGACGGCCAGCTGGGGCGGAATGGGAATTATGTGGAACAAGAAGGTGATTACTGCTTATATCCGGCCTCAGCGCTATACAAAAGAATTTGTCGATGCCAATGAGCTGTTCACCGTATCTTTTTACGATAAGGAGTACAGAAAGGCGTTGAACATCTGCGGAACAAAGTCCGGGCGCGACTGCGACAAGGTGAAGGAGGCAGGCCTGACCCCCTGTTTTATTGACGGTACCACAGCATTTGAGGAAGCGAATATGATTTTTGTCCTGCGGAAACTGTACTCCGATCCCATGCCAGCTGAAAATTTCCTGGATAAGGAAATTGATCAGAAATGTTATCCGAATAAAGACTATCATACGATGTATGTGTCGGAGATTGTGAAAGTGCTTGTGGCAGATTGCCAGGCTGACTAATTGTGAAGGGATTTCGTCTTAGATAAAAGGAGATAAGAGGAGAGTAAGCTGGTGCGAATCTGAAGTAAGCATGAAAATACCGGGGGATTCGCACCGGGAAAGTGAGAGAATAGGTAGAAGAAGGAAGATCGCTATTGATTTTGTTGGAGAATATTGTACAATATAGTTAATGATAGGGGGCGGGAGTGGCGGAGTTGTTGTGGAGAATTGCTGTCACCTTCTGTGAGGAAGGTGTGGATTGAAATATGCTCAAGGTCGCCCAGTCCCCCAAGAAACTGCGTCACCTTCTGTGAGGAAGGTGTGGATTGAAATTTTTGATCGTGTACCTTTTGTATTAATTTCAAACAGTCACCTTCTGTGAGGAAGGTGTGGATTGAAATTTAGTCAAATAGGATACATCATAAGGGGAATCCGGTCACCTTCTGTGAGGAAGGTGTGGATTGAAATTTCGGGGCGATGATTAAAACCCGGCGGACCTGAAAGTCACCTTCTGTGAGGAAGGTGTGGATTGAAATAAGCCGTTGGTCCATCTCACTGAGGCTTTTAAGCGTCACCTTCTGTGAGGAAGGTGTGGATTGAAATCCATTTCCATGAGGCATTCCATCACCAGTTACCCGTCACCTTCTGTGAGGAAGGTGTGGATTGAAATATATTTGCCATGTCCATGCCATCAATCAGGCATAGTCACCTTCTGTGAGGAAGGTGTGGATTGAAATCGTACTGATGTACTGGGAGAAAAAATGGATGGGAGTCACCTTCTGTGAGGAAGGTGTGGATTGAAATATGTAGGAGCAAACCTTAAGAGGATACGAGAAGAGTCACCTTCTGTGAGGAAGGTGTGGATTGAAATCTTAAGCTGCTTTGCAAGGGCTTCTTCCCGCTCAGTCACCTTCTGTGAGGAAGGTGTGGATTGAAATCTTTAGAATCAGGTAAGGTATATTACGGTTGCGAAGTCACCTTCTGTGAGGAAGGTGTGGATTGAAATATCGGACGGTCATACCGTGTATCACATTGGACAGCGTCACCTTCTGTGAGGAAGGTGTGGATTGAAATTGTTAAACTTACTAGAAACTTAGTTTTTAAATATGTCACCTTCTGTGAGGAAGGTGTGGATTGAAATTCCATTAACCCGTGCCAGTACTGTTGGCTGCTCCGTCACCTTCTGTGAGGACGGTGTGGATTGAAATGCCAGTAAATTGTTTCAGCCATTTTGTCAGGTAGTCCCCTTTTGTGATGACCATATGTCTTGAAATAACCATCTCCCCCCTTCCAACCTCTCATCACAACAAAAAGAACCTTCAGAAAGCAAATGCTTCTAAAGGTTCTCTTTTTCTGATGACAATATCCTCTCTAATCTCCAAGATAATAAACCGCCGTAAAATACCCCTTACTATTATAATAAAGCGCATTCCCAAGTACGCTGCTGTCAGCCAGCGCCTCTGTCTCCCCGCCGCTCTCCGGTGCACCAGCACAGATATCAGTCTGAGTTTTCGATGCTTCTGCCAGGCTGGTATAAGCGCCTGTCACGGCTCCTTTCAGAATGTAAATGTCCCCCTCATATACCGTCTTCATCACAGTGTCTGCGCTGGTCTGCCACAAAGTATAGGTTCCATTTTCCAGATCTGCGATGACTCCTGTTTCACTGCCTTGTGAGGAAGGCGTTGTTCCCTTGTCATACATCAGATAGCCGTATGAATTCGAGTCCCCTGCGTTGGGATCCAGGGAAAGTAGTTGGCTCTCGCCGGTCAGCGCGTTTAAAACAACTTCGGCTTCCCCGCCGTTTTGCACTGCAGAAAACTGTTCCTGCGTCATGGAGGCGGGAACAGAGATCGTGCCGGGAGCGCTGTAGTACACGCCCATATCTTTTGCCTTCGTCATGTCTGCGGACAGCCCGGTTTCCCGGCCGGTTTGCAGGTACGAGAGGTAAGGCGCAAGCGGAAGGCGGTCCCATTCGCCTGCATAATCGATTCCGTCTATGATATTTCTTTTGTCAAAAGGTTCCTCTTCCAGTCCCCGAATCAGCGTAATATTCTTTTTCTCGATATCAGAAAGCAGGGAATCCGAAAATTTGTCCGGATCCAGGAGACTCCGATACCAGACTTTATTGGAAAAATACTGGCTTAAGACCTCGGAATCAAATTTCCGTCCATGCGCCGCGTAAATTTCATTTCTGAGCAGCCACAGGTCTTCGGTCGGATATAAGTATAAATCCGCCTTGCTTAAATAACGGGTGAATACCTCCGGCCTGCTGAAAGAACGCTGGAAGGAATAGTAATCCCCCTCCAGACGAGCGTCGCCGTCTACTGTAATATGTGGGACCGCGTCATTTAAATAGAAGGTAATGCTGCACGTTCCTTTTTCCTGGGCTGCGTCGTGGAATTCCGGTATGATGCTGTAATCCATTTTTCCGCTCTCCGTATCAACGGCCGCTTGAGCAATCCCATTCCAGAAGCTTTCATATTGGTTATCCTGGGACAGGAAATCGCAGGTCAGACGACCGGAATCCCTCCAATCCTGTGTGAGCGAAAAGGATATGGCGGACCGCACGTCGCCTGCCTTAAAATACCTGCTGGATATCAGCTCAGTGTCGGCATCCAGGTTTTTCAATGCTTTTATATCAAATTTTAGAGCAGCTGCCCCAAAGGAAGAACCATCCGGTGAAATTGGACTCTGGTCCTCTGCACCGGAGGCTTTCTCCGGCGGGGAAGCGTTTTCTGTCTGATTACCTTCCTGCGATTTTTCCTGATTGGCGTGGGGCTCCTGCGTGAAATCTGCCGTATTGTTCGAAGCCCGGTCCATATGGCAGGCAGAGGATAAGATACTAATTACAATGGCACATCCCAGCAACAGCTTTTTCTTCATCCACGTTCTTCCTTTCCATCGTGAAGCACCGTGCCTGTACGGCTCGGCGGCTTACGTTCCATTCGTTATCCTGATATTCTGTACCGCTATCATACCATATACCTCTGAAAATGAAAATAATTCCCCGTCATAATTTGTCCCCCTTCACATATATTGAGGTAAGAGGAGGGATGAAGGTGGAGAAAAAAGACGAGCTCATAAAAATCTTTTCGAAGAATATAAGAGAGATTCTAAACCGGGTCGCCGTTGACTTTGATGAAGTGCAGGAGATCCGCCTGCGGGTGGCGGCGCCGCTTTTGATGGTCTATAAGAATGAAGAGTACTACATAAGCCGTTTGGGACAGCTGAGCCAGGACTGCCGGGATGCCTATCTGGTGAGCCGGGGCGAGTTAAAGGAAACCATGGAATACATGAGCAATTATTCCCTGTATGCATTTGAGGAAGAGATGAAGCAGGGATTTCTTACCATCCAGGGGGGCCACCGCATCGGCGTTGCGGGTAAAACCATTTTGGACGAGTCGGAATTAAGACGATGAAGTTTATTTTTATCAATGTAAGACTGTCGCATCAGGTGAAGGGATGTGCTTCCCCGGTTCTTCCGTATCTCTATGACAAGGAAGAAATTCTGCACACCCTGATCATTTCGCCGCCGCGGTGCGGGAAGACGACGCTGCTCCGTGATCTGATCCGGCAGATTTCCAATGGGACAAAGGATCACGCAGGCATGACGGTGGGAGTGGTGGACGAACGGTCGGAAATCGGCGCCTGCTACCAGGGAATGCCCCAGAATGAGCTGGGAATCCGCACCGATATCCTCGACTGCTGTCCGAAGGCCAGAGGCATGATGATGCTGATCCGCACCATGTCGCCGCGGGTGATAGCCGTGGATGAAATCGGAAGCAGGGAAGACTTAGAGGCCATGGAGTACGTTATGAACTGCGGATGCAAGCTAATCGCCACGGTGCATGGCAGCTCCATCGACGATCTGAAGCAGAAGCCGGTGCTGCGAAGACTGGTGGATGAGCGGATTTTTGAGCGGTATATCGTGCTGAATAATAAAGGAAAGATCGGCAATATCGATCAGATCTACGATTCCCGCGGGACGCAGCTTTATAAGGCGGAGGTCCACCGTATGGGGAAAAGATGGAACAGCGAGGAGTGCATGGCGTATGGATAACACGGGAATCAGAATTCTGGGAGCCGTTCTCGTCGTGATTTCCTGCTCCGGCATGGGATTTTTTATGGCGGGGCAGTGGGGAGAACGGCTGAAAACCATGGAACACTTAAGAAAAATGATCTTCCTGCTGAAAGGAGAGATCGTATACGCCCGCTCCGCGCTCCCTGAAAGCTTCGATCGGACGGGGAAGAAGGGCGGAGGAGAGATCGGCGACCTGTTTATCCGGGTGGCCGAGCGGATGGAGGGACAGCGGGGGGAGCCATTTTACGATATCTGGCAGGAGGAGATCGATAAGCTTCCCAAAGCCTTCTGTCTTTCAAAAGAGGACAGGCAGAGTTTGAAAGGGCTGGGCGAGCATCTTGGATATCTGGACCTGGAGATGCAGGAGAGGACGATTCTCCTCTATCTGGAGCAGCTGGATCTATCCATCGGTTATCTGAGGGAACATAAGCAGGAACGGAGCCGTCTCTATACCAGCCTTGGTATTATGGGCGGCATCTTCATAACGATTATGATGTATTAGAGGGAGGATAGCATGGGGGTCAATCTGATATTTAAAATAGCGGCGGTTGGAATCCTGGTTTCCGTCATCTGCCAGGTACTTAAGCACAGCGGGCGGGAAGAACAGGCATTTTTGACGAGTCTCGCTGGTTTAATCCTGGTGCTGTTCTGGCTGGTGCCTTACATTTATCAGCTGTTTGAAACCATTAAAAATCTGTTTGCATTGTAGGGGTAATGAGAATATGACGGTAGTGACCATAGCCGTAGTCGGTATCACGGCAGTCCTTCTGGCCGTTGCGCTGAAGGGCATGAAAGGGGAGTACGGAACCTATCTGGTGATGGCAGCCGGATTTTTCATATTTTTTTACGGAGTCGGAAAGCTGACCACAATTCTGGATACCATCAAACAGGTTCAGTCTTATATCAGGATCAACAGCGTCTATCTGTCCACCCTGATTAAAATGATCGGGATCACCTACGTGGCGGAATTCGCCGCCGGAATCTGCAAGGATGCGGGATACGGCGCCGTGGGCACGCAGATTGAAATCTTCGGCAAACTGTCAGTGCTTGCCGTCAGCATGCCGATTCTCTTAGCGCTTATCGAGACTCTGCAGGTATTTCTGTCATGAAGGGGCGTCTGTACAAAACAGCCGTATTACTGG
>NZ_JBKVCZ010000011.1:0-84468 GCF_046966825.1 Hungatella sp.
GTTCACTTATACGATGTGGATTTAGAGCAGGCGAGAATTGACAACGGTCTGCCGCCGGTTCCGCTCAACATCATTTCCACGCTGGATGGCACCGATCTTCTGTTTGACCACACCATTTTCAAAAAGGACGAAGTTCCGAAGATGATCAACACCTCCCCTGTCGGCTGGGAAGTCGTCCGTGAAAAATGCCAGAACCCGATCTTCCTGGTTGGCCCCTACCACACCATGGAGGATGTGGACTTTGTTAAGCTTGACCGGCTGCTGGAAGAAAACAAAGGAAAGATTCCCGTCGTTGTCACCGGAGAGGGTGCCCAGACCGATTCCAACATCCTGTTTCGAATCCTGCGCCATATGGGAATCGAGCGTCTCTTGATTGAGACACCGGTATATACCCACCATCTGATGATGAACGGCCTGATGGATGAATTGTTCCTAAACTATGCCTGCATTTACGTGGGGGGCGGCGCCATGTCCATCGGTCTTCACTCAAAATCATGCACCTCAACGGACCATCCGCATACAAAGATGCTGAGCATTGTCAACGCAAAGGCATCGCCTGACCACTGGTTCTGCTTCCGCGAAGCGGTCATCCACGGTGTAAAGGGAAGGGAATAGAACGAACTGCAAAAAAGGAGAAAAGGAAACCATGAAAAATCAGTCAACCGTTAAAAACCTTCTGGGCGGACTCCAGTGGGCCCTTTATATGATTTCCACGGGTATCGTCATGCCCGTGGTCATCGGACAGAGCTATCACTTAAGCCCGTCGGATGCCAGCATGTACATCCAGGTTACGCTGCTGTGCATCGGCCTCGCCACCATCACGCAGGCGGTCTTCGGCCACCGCCTCCCCATCAACGAAACGCCCTGCGGCCTCTGGTTCGGCATCTTCACCATGTATGCCACCATCGGAGTCACGTTATTCGGCTCAGAATCGGAAACGCTTCGCGTTCTGGAATTCTCTCTGATCCTGTGCGGTGTATTCGGATTTATTCTGAATATGCTGGGCGTCATTGAGAAGCTGGAAAAGTATTTTACCCCCACCGTCGTCGGAACAAACCTGCTTCTTTTAGTGGCCCTGTGTTCGAAATTCTTCTTCCAGGCCATGACATCCGTCTACGGCGACGGTTACGGAATGAATTTGAAGGTGGTGCTCTGCTCCGTTGTCATCATCGTACTGACCTTTTTCCTGATGAACACCCGGTTAAAGGCCTATTCCGTCCTGATCAGTATCGTGGTGGGCTGGGGCCTCTACACGCTGCTGGGACTGTCCACCCCCTATGAGATGCCGTCACAGCTGGTGCGCATGCCGAGAATTTTCCCTTTCGGACCACCGCGGATTGAGCTGTCCATGATTATCACCTCGTTCTTATGCACCCTGCTGCTGGTCACAAATTTACTCAGCAGCATGAAGATCGCCCAGCAGATGGTCTCCCAGTATGATGAGGTGGCCACCGGGCGCACGAAACAGGCAGGCAACTGTTTTTCTTTTATCTATATCCTGCTGGGCTGTTTCGGTGTCACCGGACTGATCCCCACGTCGGAGGGCGGCGGCTTCGTCGTAAGCACCGGCATGACAAGGACGAAGCCCCTGATCATCGGCGGAATCATCATCGCGGCGATCAGCTTCTTCCCGCCGATCACCAGCCTGCTCTCCATGATACCGGAGTCGGTTGGCTATGCGGCCCTCTTCGTTCCATTCGTAAGCCTGTGCGGCTTCTCCATTGAATGCCTGGAGGGCGCGGAGGACAAGAAGAGCATGTATCAGACCGTAGGACTTTCGGTGCTGATCGGCATCGGAATCATGAACGTACCCGGAACCGGATTTACCATGGCACTTCCGGCGTTCCTGTCCACATTTTTAAGCAATGGCCTTATTGTTGGTACCATTATCGCATTGATTATGGAAGTAATCAGAATTCATAAAAAAGAAAAGGAGAATTGAAATTATGAGTCGTTTAGAAGGAAGAGTCGCAGTCATTACAGGAGCAGCATCAGGAATCGGAGCCGGCATGGTGAGACGCTGGCTGGAAGAAGGGGCCTGCGTGGTTGGCTGTGATATCAAAGACTCCATGCCTATAGAACACGAGCGCGCCGTCTATGTGAAGGGAGATTTAAGCAGGTATGAGGATGCCAAAAACGTGATCGACACCGCCGTCAAAACGTTTGGAAAGATTGATTCCATGGTGAACTGTGCGGGGATCGCCCTCCTCGGCGGTCTGGAGGACTTATCCGTGGAAGATATGCAGAAAGAATTTGCTGTCAACGTCTTCGGCATGTTTCACATCTGCAAGGCCGCTATCCCATATTTAAAGGAACAGAAGGGCGCTACCATCGTCAACATCGCCTCGGACTGCGCATTTAAGACCATGAAGGGCTGGATCGGCTACGGCCCCTCAAAAGCCGCTGTGATCCAGTTAAGCCGCTGTATCGCCATGGAATATGCGCCCGATGTCCGCTGCAATATCATCTGCCCTGGCATTACAGAGACTCCTATGATCACCTGCCGTTTCGAGACCGCAGAAGATCCGGCCGCCTTACGCGCCAGCTACGAGAACCAGTATCCGATGAAACGAATCGCCCAGGTTTCCGACATGGAAAACGCCGCCCTCTTCCTCTCCACAGAAGAAAGCTCGTTCATTACAGGGGAAACGATCTGCGTCAGCGGCGGCAGCCAGATGGAATAGGCAGAGTGTGAAATATATCATTCATAGCTAAATGTATCTAGTGGTCAGCCGTATTAAATTTTAATATACGGCTGATCCCTATTTAATCAAATGAATCGTCCCCTCATCATTCATTTTCTTCACAATGGTAGCGATAACCGGAAATGTAAAGATCCCCAGCACCCCGATCAGCTGCGCCCCCGCAAAAATACACAGCAGGGTGACAATCGGATGAAGTCCCACCTGCTGTCCGATCACCTTCGGTTCCAGAGTCTGCCTGACTATAGTGATAATCACATACAGAACAAATATCCCCACTCCGAGTCCTGTCTTCCCGATAATGCAGAGAATAAGCGCCCACGGAATCAGGACCGTTCCGGTTCCCAGTACCGGAAGGATATCGACCACAGCCACCAGAAATGCCAGCAGCAGCGGCAGCGGAATCTTCAGCAGCACAAATCCCAGATACAGCTCAGCAAAGGTAATCGTCATCATAAGGGCATAGACCCGGAGAATCTTCCAGATCGTCGTTCTCGCCCCCGCCGCAGTCTCCGCAATCATCTTCCTCTGCTCCTCTTTAAACTGCCGCAAAACAAAGTCCCAGATCCGGTCATAATCGATTGTGAAGAAAAAGGACGAAATAATCGTAAATATCGTCTGCACCAGAATCGCAGGAAATCCCACGATCCAGGAGGCCCCCCAGCCGATCAGAGTGCCTGACACGGTCATAATCCCGCTCTGCAGGGCATTTTCCAGGCTGGCGGACATCTGACTCACCCAATCCTGATATTCCGGGAAGCTTACCACGATCCGTTCAAACAGAATTCCCAGTTCCGGCTCTATCACCTCCACATAAAACTGAGGCAGCTTTCCGGCCAGGTTCTGAATAAAGGTAACGACATGGCTCGCGGAAAACAGAGCCGCCAGCACCAGCAGCCCATAAAATACCAGAAGTACCACGATCGACACCAGCGCACGTTTTCCTCCTGTCTTCTCACACAGCTTTCCGATCAGCGGCGACAGCACGGCCGCCACCGCAAGTCCTAAAATAAACGGGAAAAACATGGGAACAAACCGCTTCATCACAAAGAGAAAAATCCCTCCTAAAATGATAAAGTAGATAAAATTCGTTATAAACCGTTTCCTGCCTTCCATCCTGCGTTTCTGTACTGCACTTTCCTTACTCTCTTCCATATTTGGATATCCTTCCCTTCCTCATGCATCTTATTATGATTTTGTCCAATTCATGCACAAAAAGGCACAACCTGCCATAAAAAATGCAGGCCATGCCTTTTCTTATCATTTTTATCTCTGCGTCGCTGTCGGCGTGGTTCATTGTTTCCTCTTATCGTCATAGTTTGAGCAGGCGTCTGCATGTCCACCACTTGATGGGGTATGCCGGACCGAAGCCTGCATCTGACGTTACTGTTCACTCCGTGAACAGCAACACGCTTCGCGATTCACAGAAACGGCAAAAACACCGTTTCGCGCTGCTGTCCTCGGGTTTTCTGTGACTTTCGCTGCACTGCACTCACAAAAAACGCCTCGCGGGATACTGCCAGTGATCAATAACCATCTGACGCCATTATAGAAACAGAAAACCCTTTCGTCAAGCGAACTTAAGGAAGCTTAACGACATCTTTACAGAGAAAACAGTACTTCCTCCGCAAACGCAGTCTTCGCCATCTTTCCTGCCAGTTCCCCTCGTAAAACCTCCATGCTCTTTAAAGCCAGCTTCCCATCCTTTACAACGCACGTCCCTTCCACAAACACCATGTCCACATTGGAGGGGCCGGCGCTGTAGACCAGAGCCGAATAAGGATCGTAGATGGGGAACATATTGGCGGAGCGGGTCTCCACCAGAACCAGATCCGCCCGTTTTCCCACTTCAATGGAGCCGATCTTCTGTTCCATATGAAGGGCCTTCGCGCCCCCGGCCGTAGCCATCTCCACCACCTGCCATGCCGGAAATGCACTCCGGTTCCTCGTCTCATTCTTATGGAAGTTGGCAAACAGCTTCATCTGCGTAAAAAGGTCCAGCGTATTGCCGCTGGCCGGCCCATCAGTGCCGAGTCCCACTAAAATCCCCAGCTCCCGCATACGGCTGACCGGAGCGACGCCCTTGGCCGCCTTCGTGTTGGAACCGATACAGTGAGCTACCGAGGCTCCCCTCTTTGCAAACAGCTGCAAATCCGCTTCCGTCATCTGGATGCAGTGTGCAGCCAGCGTATGTTCCCCCAGGACTCCCAGGGAATCCAGATATCCCGCCGGAGTCTGTTCAGAAGTCTTCCGGAAATAATCCATCTCATAATCCATTTCCGCCGTGTGAAGGCTGAAGGGAGCCCCAAACGCATCGTCCAGCTTCCACGCTGCCTTAAGGAGGCCGGCAGAGCAGGTAGTCGTCCCATGCGGCGCCACACAGGCGGAAATCCTGGAGTGGCCCTGGTACTTCTTCATAAGGCTCTCCCCATAGGAAAGCGCCTCATACGGGTCTTTAAAATCACAGGCTTCCTCTTCCATTATGGTTTCTCCCGCGATTCCACGAATCCCCATCTCATCCATGGCACGTGCAGCCTCCGCCTCGAAATAATACATATCAAAAACTGTGGTGACCCCGGCCAGCAGCATTTCCGCCGCGGCATATTTCGTAGAAAGATAGACGAGCTCGGCATCCATGGCCCTCTGTTCCATAGGCAAAAGAAATACTCTCAGACGGTCCTTGCAGTCGTCGCCCAGCCCCCGAAACGGTATCATCCCCATATGCGCATGAAGGTTTACCATACCCGGCATGAGGATTCCGCCCTTCCCGTCGATCAGACGAAGACTTTCCCCTGTTTCATCTTCTGTTTCATCGTCCGTTTCCTCCGCAATCAGCGCCTCCAGCATATCCATCGTTCCAACCGCGGTGATCTCTCCGCCTTTCCATGCGGCAAACCCGTGTTGTATCACTTCACGCGTTTCATTCATCGTCACCACGGCTACATTCGTAATAATTGTACTCACTGTTCCACTACCTTTTCTTCCTGTATCTGAAATGCTTCTACCAGAGGAATTTTTCTCTGGCTCTTCACATCGAACATACCCTGATCGCTTAACTTGAGCTCCGGAGACACCAGAAGAGACAGTGTGGAAATGGACATAATGACATTATTGTTCACATAACCCATTCGCTCGATCTCTCCCCTCACAGCCCTGATCTCTGCCGCCAGCTCCGGAAGGCTCTTATCAGATATAATTCCGCCCACCGGCAGTTTGGCCGCTGCTGTCACCCTGCCGCCGCTCGCCGTCACATAACCGCCCTGCATATGCACCACCTCATTCTGTGCCAGAACCATATCTTCCACAGAATTCCCCAGCACCAGCAGATTATGGCTGTCATGGGACCACGTAGTCGCCACGGCCCCTTTCTGCTCCAGCGCGTGTTCCACGAATCCCCACGAGACGTTTCCATTTTTCCCATATCTCTCGAAAACAGCAGCCAGGCACAGCCCCGCCTCCTGCCAGCAAAGGTTTCCGTCCTGTACAGGAATTTCTCTCTGCACATGCTTTGCCCTGGTTCCAAAGGTCTGAATCTGCATCACATTCACCACAGCGGTTCCAGACAGTTTTTGTACCTCACTCCCGCTTGGCTTCCCGGACAAAGCCTCTTCCCGGCACTCATTCCGACACTCTTCCTTCCAGAAATCAGCAACCGGCAATATAAAATCCGATGCCAGTGCCAGCCTGCACTTCACCGAACTGTAAAAATGGTCAGGAAACCTTCTTTTCAAACGTTTTCCCACGCCCTCCGCCGCCGCGTCCACACAGCGCTTTCCGTCTTTAAAAACCGCTTCCGGCACAAAGCTTTCCAGATCTGGAAGAACGACGAAATCCGCCTTCTTCCCCGGCGCGATGATTCCCCTGTCGTCGAGATGCATTCTCCTGGCCGGAGTAAATGTAGCCAGATAAATTGCTTTCTCTGCCGGCATCCCCTTCTCCATCGCCAGCCTGACAATCCGGTTCAAGTGTCCTTCCATCAACCGGTCAGGCATCGTATCATCGGTTACCAGTGCAATATTTTCATAGAGCTGCTTCCGTTTTACCACTTCCACGACTTCCTCTTTTAAAGATTTCTCCTGCAATTCCAGAAACATCCCCATATCTGTCTTCTCCAGAATCGATTCCGCCGTCTGTTCCGTATGATCCGCATCCACGCCTGCTCTGATAAACGCCGCTAAATCTCCGCCTGACAGCCCCGGACAATGCCCTTCAATTCTGATTTTTCTGCCGCATTCCCCGCAGACTTTCAGAAAGCTTTTACTCTTTGTATCCCCTTCTGCCACCAGATCTTTAAAGTTCATCACTTCCCCGAGACAAACCACCCGCTCATCCCGCAGAAGCTCCCGAAGTTCCTTTTCCCCAAACTCCGCCCCTGATGTCTCCATCTCTGTTCTGGTAGCCGGAACGCTGGACGGAATACCATAAAAAATATCCAGCTCCGTCTCCTCTTCCATAAAACTTAAAATCCCTTCGACTCCAAACACATTGGCAATCTCATGGGGATCCGCCACCACAGTTGTGACTCCAAACGGCACCACGGCCCGCGAAAATTCCTCCGGATACGTCATCGAGCTTTCCACATGCATATGAATGTCCACCAACCCGGGAATCACGAACTTCCCGGTCCCATCAAAGACCGACTCCGTTTCCCATTCCCCGCGCCGTGCTCCTACCCGCTGCTCCGAATCTTCCACAAAATCAGAAACAGGAGAAACGTCAAAAAACTTTCCTCCTGTCACTGCAATATCCATCCGTTCAAAGCACTGCCTGAAAGTCCGATAAACCCAGGCATTCTCTATCACCAGATCCACTTTCACAACCACAACACCTCCGTCATTCCCGTTAGCCAAAATTCTCCAATTATCCCGATTTTACCCCTCAGCCCACTTTTTACTTTCCTTCTCTCTGTTTATCCGGCTTTTTTACAGCCTCGTTATCTTTCAAATCCTTTATCTCATCAATATTTTTCGCCGCCCGCCATCTCCCACAGATCCCCTTCGTTCACAAATTTCTAATGCCGCCTGCCCCAGCGGACTTTTCACAACCTCGCCGGAAAGCGGGCGTGGGGGACGCGGGCAGGGAACGGGCAAAGCTCCCGCGCCCGCTTTCCTCAGCCCCCTCCGCAAAGTCCGCGTCCCTTCGCCATCACCCAAAAATTTTCGAACTAAGAATTAATAATCCGATTCCACTGATCAATCCACTCTCCCAGTATCGGATTCACAAACGAATAATCAATCACCTTCGCGTTCTCCGCCGCATCGCCATACGTCATATTCGCGGACTCTTCCTCTGTAAATGCCACCTGGTTATTTGTAGGCGCCTCATTCAGCGCTTTTCCTGTCTTGGTCTGGAGTTCCTGGCTCAGTCTGTAATTGATGTACTCATAAGCCAGTTCCTTATTTTTCGAGTTCTTCGTAATGCTGATCGTATTAAAGTTCGCGTATGTCACATCAGGAGTCACGTAGACGAGGCTCTGATCCGCCGCCTGAATCGTCGGCACGCCGAAATCACCAACAATGGCCGCAGAGATTTCGCCGGATGTAAACATATTAATCAGGTCCGAAGACTTTGCATACGTCTTCACGATATTCGGTTTCAGTTCCTTAAGCGCTTCAAAGGCCGCGGCTCCCTGATCTGCTGTCACGTCCGCCCCTTTGTAATCACTCGCCATATACACCATGGCCGGTCCAAAGGTTGTGGTGATATCCGGAATCGCGATCCGTCCCTCGAGTCTCGCATCCCAAAGGTCATCAAAGCTCTTTATCTCAAATCCCACATCCTCCGGATTGTACATGATACCGATGCTGTTGATGGTATAAGCGACACCCTGTCCCGCTTCCGCCATCTTCTTCGCAGCGCCGATCAAATACTTGCTGTTTTCAATTTTGCTTAAGTCGATCGGCTCGAATAAGCCTTCCTCGATGCCCTTCGCTGTCATGGCCTGAGACAGCTCGATCACATCAATGACTGTTTCCGAGTCTGCCGACAATTTTGTATAACGTTCGTTGGTGCTTCCTGTCTCTGTTACAATTTTGCAGCCAAATTCGTCCTCGAACGGCTTATAGACTTCCTCCTCGGATATATCCTCGCTGAGCCCATAAGTGGAGAGAATCAGTTTCTTCGTACCCTCGTCATTTTTTCCGCCCTCTGCAGAATTGGAGCTTCCACAACCGGTCAGCGCCAGCGCTGCGCAAAGAGACAATGCAATGATTTTCTTCATAATAATAGTACCTCACTTTTCTCAATTATTTATTTACTGTTACGGTTTACTAAAATCAGTTTTTCTTCCGGCAGGTACAGGCGAATCACCTGGCCCTCTTCATACGATTCATCCGCTGTTCTGTTCACCAGGAATTTTCCGGCTGCGGTATTTACCTCATACTGATAGCTCTTTCCCAAAAAGGTGCGCACCCCCACAGATCCGGTCAGCACATTTACGGTCCTGTTTTCTGTATCCACCAGAATATCTTCCGGTCTGATCGTTCCGGTAACCGTTTCTTCGGACGGAACCGTCCCATGAGCCGTCTTCACGGAAAATGCCTCCCCTCCGTCTGTATGGTAAATATCCCCGCCCTTATGAAGCGTAAGGAAATTCTCAAAACCGATAAACCTCGCCACAAACTCCGTCTCCGGCCTGCTGTAAATGTGCTCCGGTGTGTCATACTGTTCGATCACACCGCGGTTCATAACAGCTACCTTATCTGAGATGGAGAAGCACTCCTCCTGGTCATGGGTGACGAACAGAGTGGTGATTCCCAACTGCTTCTGAATCCGTTTGATCTCCATTCTCATATTGATGCGCAGCTTGGCATCTAAGTTGCTGAGCGGCTCATCGAGCAGCAAAAGCTTTGGCTCGATCACCAGCGCCCTGGCAAGAGCGACTCTCTGCCGCTGTCCGCCGGACATCTGCTGTGGAAAACGGCTCGCGAATTCCGTGAGTCCGCACACCTCAAGAATGTTCTTCACCTTTTTGTCCATTTCCGCCTTGTCCAGCTTCCTGATTTTCAAACCAAACGCCACATTATTATAGACTGACAAATGAGGAAACAGCGCATAACTCTGAAATACGATACCGAAATTTCTCTTATGCACCGGCACCTTTGTTAAATCCGCTCCATCCAGAGAGAAGATTCCGCCCTGCGGTTCAATAAATCCGGCCACCACCCGGAGCGTCGTCGTCTTGCCGCAGCCGCTGGGGCCTAAGAGAGATACCAGCTCGCCCTCCTCTACCTCCAGATTCAGTCCCTTTAAAACCTGTTTTTTCTTATCATAACAGACATCAATATCCTTAAGTGTCATAAATGCCATCGTTTTTTCCTCCTCATTATAAGCACTCCGCGTGCCCCGCTTTCCTGCTATTTTGTCAGCGCAGCGATTCCCAGCGTCTTATCTACAATTACCATAATGATGACCGTGGCCGCCATTAAAAGCACAGATACCGCCGATACGGTCGGGTCATAATTATATTCGATATAATTCATCAGGGTTGCCGGGAACGTGGATACCCCCGGACCGGAAAGAAACATGGATACCGGAATATTATTGAAGGAATTGATAAACGCAAGCATAAAGGCCGCAGAAATTCCCGACGTGATATTCGGAAGCACCACCTTGAAAAATGCGGAAATCTTGCCGCAGCCCAGGCTCCACGCTGCTTCCTCCACCGAGAAATCAAACTGGTCCAGACTCGATCCTACCACCCGGATCACATATGGAAGCGTCACCATGAAATGGCCTGCCAGAAGTCCCGCATACACCGGAATTCTCAACGACAGCACAAGAAACTGGTAAAGCACAAAACCGATGACAATACCCGGAACAATGGTAGGCGACAGGAACACCGACTTTAAGATCCCTTTTCCCCTCATCCCGGATCTGGCCAGCGCGTAGGCCGCCGGAATTCCCACCAGAAGAGCGATAAAGGTAGCCAGAAACGCAATCTCCAGGCTCGTTAAAAACGATTTCCGGAAGGATTTCAGAGAGAAGACATTGAGAAACCATTTCATGGAAAATGACTCAATCGGGAAAGTTATGGCATTTCCCCCGCCAAACGCCGTCACGGTGATGATGATGAGCGGTATAATCAGAAATGCAAATACCAGCACCGCAAAAATCGTGAGCAGTTTATTCTTACGCATGGCTTCCTCCTCTTCTGTCCAGCCTGTTTGCCAGAGCGTTAAATCCTTTGATGACAATCAACGTCACAATAATCATAATCAGGGATATAACCGCCGCTCCATTCCAGTCACCCACAGTCATGGCGCGCTGGTAAATAAAGGTCGACAGCACCATATTTTTATTGCCGCCCAGCAGCTGCGGTGTGGTATAGGCTGTCAGCGTTCCGGTAAACACGAGGATACCGCCTACAATAATTCCCGGAAGGCTCATGGGGAAAACAACCTTCAGAAACGCGGTAAACCGGTTGGCACCCAGGCTCTGAGCGGCTTCCATCATATCGTCCCCAATGTTCTCCATGACACCAGCCACCGTAACGATCATCAACGGAAGGAATAAGTAAACAGAACCGATGATAATGGCGAAATCGGTATATAATAACTTCACCGGTTTATCCGCAAATCCCGCGGCCATCAGAAATCGGTTCATGATCCCATTGCTTCCCAGAATATTGATCCATGCGAAGCTTCGGATGACAGAATTTGTCATCATCGGGAAAATGGAAACTGCAAGAAGGATTCCCCGCCATTTTCTGCTGCACCGGCTGATAAAATACGCGGTCGGAACACCTGCCGCCATACATGCCGCCGTCGTAATAACCGCTACCTTCACGGTCCTTGCGAATATCTTCAGATAATACTCGTCCAGGAAAAAGTCCACGTAAGAGCTTAACGGATACTCACCGGCAAAGAGCGTGGGGACCAGAACCTTCAAAAGCGGAAGAAACAGACACACCACCAGGATGACAAGTCCGGGCACCACCATAACAAATGCACTACTTTTCTTCATCTCGACCTCTCCAAATTCTTTTTTATTTATTAGTTTAGTTAATCCAATGATGTACATTTATTATAAAATGTGATATACTGTACGTCAAATACATATAATCTATATTTTTTATGCAGTAAAGCTATAATTTCCCATTGATCCATTTTCTTTCACCCAGGAGGAGCCCGCCATGGAATTAAAAGAAGCCCGCTACATTCTCGCCATCGCCCGCCACAAGAGCATCAGCAAGGCGGCCGAGGCCCTGTTCATCTCCCAGCCTTCCTTAAGTAAATATTTAAAAAATTTGGAGCAGCAGCTTGGAACCCGCCTGTTCGACCGGATTGGAAACGGCTACTTCCCTACCTATGTGGGCGAGCGCTATCTCCATTACGCGGAGAAAATCGTGGAATACGGCCTGGAATGGGATACAGAGCTTGATGATATTATGCACCAAAACCACGGCCGTTTAAACATTGCGATTCCGATCATGCTTGGCAACAGCATAATCGGCCCCACTCTGCCGCGTTTTCACAAACAATTTCCCCACGTAACAGTAAATATGATGGAAGAAGTCAATTTCGTCGCGGAGCACACCTTAAACGACCATACTGTGGATTTAACCTTCTATAATGTACACGAATATCCCAGGGATTTAGATTATCAGATTCTCGGAAAGGAAGAGATGGTCCTGGTACTCTCCGCTTCCAGCCCCGCGGCCTCAAAGGCTGTGGAGAGAGAAGGCTTCAAATACCCATGGCTGGATTTACGGCTGCTTGCGGAAGAAGACTTCATCCTCCTCTATCCCGACCAGAATACCGGAGGCATTGCCCTGAAACTGTTTTCCGAATATGGAATGGAACCTCATATCCTGATGCACACCCGCAACAGCGAGATGTCCATCCGCCTGGCCATGGAAGGCATGGGCGCGGCCTTCGCACCGGAGAGCTATTACCATTATTTAAAGAAACAGTCCAGTTCTCCCTGTGCATGCTTTTCTATAGGAAATAAAAAAATCGAAAACACCCTGATCGCCGCTTATCAGAAAAACCGGTATCTGCCCCAGTATGCGAGGGTTTACCTGGATATGATACGGGAGTATTGTAAGGGAAATATTGTAAGATAAAAAGAGAGAGTGATTTGTCGAAAATCAAAAGGGGCTGCAATAAAAACTGCCATTGATTTTACCTTGTTTTTATGTTAAAATAACTTTGTATAATTGTATAATGGTCAGAGGATAGTCTGATGGTTTCCTTCGGAAATATGCGAAGGAGGATATGTGGTATGAATACACTTGAAGTGTTGACACTGGTGCTGGTTATCTTCACAGCACTGGCCTACATAGATAATCGTCAGAATAGAAAATAGCTATCCTCTATTACCAGTAGAGGATAGCTTGTAACTATAAATTACTCAGTTATCCGAAGTTTTGATCATCAGACACCACAAATCTTTTGATCACTTCTAAGTACATTATACCCGAGGTACTTGTATTTTACAAGTACCTTTTTGGATTTTATCCATATTTTTACCGTTTCTGTTTTACTTATGATACCTCCAGTGGTATGATAAATAAAATCGCTGTAAGGGAGGCAAATCATGAAAGAAATACAGACCACCGCCATCGTCGGCATGGGCGCGCTAGGCTTATTATACGGAAATCAGATAGCAGCAGAGCTCGGGACATCTGCCGTCCGTTTCATTGCAGACAAAGACCGGATTAAAAAATACAAGGAAATGAATTTTACTGTCAACGGGGAGCGCCGTTCCTTTCCGGTTGAGGACTGTGAAACGGCTGCCCCTGCTGATTTTATAATCGTTGCAGTCAAATACAACGCGCTTCCCGCTGCTTTGGATACCATGAAACACTGTGTAGGGCCGGATACCACCATCATCTCTGTCATGAATGGGATCAGCAGCGAGCAGATAATCGGAGAACGATACGGTCACGAAAAAGTACTCTACTCCATCGCCCAGGGCATGGATGCCATGAAATTCGGAGCCGCCCTGACCTACACAAAATTCGGAGAACTGAGAATTGGTGTCCGGACACCGGACCAGGCTGACCGCTTAAAAGCCATGACTGACTTCCTGGACAGGGCGAAGATCGCCTATGTGGCTGAAGACGATATCCTGCACCGCCTGTGGGGGAAATTCATGCTGAATGTCGGTGTAAACCAGACATGCATGGCGTACGAGACCACCTACTCCGGCGCCCTGACGCCAGGCGAAGCACACGATACCATGGTAGGCGCCATGCGTGAGGTCATTGCCCTTGCTAAAGCGGAGCATGTCAATCTGACAGAACAGGATTTAGAGGATTACATCAGACTGCTGGAGACACTTTCCCCCGACGGTATGCCGTCCATGCGGCAGGATGGGCTTTCGCACCGCCCTTCGGAGGTGGAAATGTTTGCCGGAACCGTAGGCCGCATGGCTAAAAAACATGGCCTCTCTACACCTGTCAACGACCGGCTGTATGAAAGAATTAAAGAAATGGAAGCGCAGTACTCCTGAGGATTGTAAAAAATGAAGCAATAAGACCGTGTATCCCGGCTGGTATTGATTGGCCAGCAGATACACGTTCTTTTGACTTACATCACTTTTCGATTTTTAAATCCATACTCCCAGACCGAAAGCCCTCCAGATCCAGAGTGATATATAGAAATCCCAGTTCCTTTAGGCCTCTGATTATCTCATCCTTAATTTCCAGTACCCTTAAGAAGGCATTACCGTCTACCTCAATCCGCACAATGTCACCATGCAGACGCAGACGTACATTGCCGTCAATCTGTGCTCTCAAGCGTGCCTCACCTTGCGCAATTCTTTCCAGCACCCCATAATCAATATCCGTATCATAAGGTATTCTGGTTGCCATACACGGTGTAGACGGCCGGGAAGCCACAGAGATTCCATATTCTGCCGCCAGCTCCTTTACCTCCGCCTTCGTTATATGCAGTTCGGCCAACGGGCTGATAATCTCCAGTTCCTTCAAGGCCTGGATTCCCGGGCGGTAAACGTGCAGATCGTCTTCATTCGTCCCGTCAAGGATAATCCGGACGCCCCTCTGTACTGCAAAATCCCTGAGTCCCTGAAACAAATGGCGTTTACACAGATAACAGCGGTTTACCGGATTATGGCGGATTTCCTCCTGTTCCAGTTCATCTACCGTAATAACCTCATGAATTCCGCCCAGCTCCTTCGCCACACGGCTCGCAATCTCTAAATCACAGGAAGGATGAAGCCTGCTGTCGAAGGTCACCGCGTAGACTTTTGTCCCATTTTCCCTGGCCGCATCCGACGCCGCCTTTAAAAGGAGGCTTGAATCCACACCACCGGAAAATGCAAGGCAGATGTCTTCTTTTCCATACTGCGCCATTGCGCTTTCCAGCTGTCTTTTCTTTTCTTCTGTCCGTGTCATTGTAATCTCCCGTCTTTCCTGTCAATTTGCTTACTGTCGGCAGAACAAATCTTCTGCAGCTTTTCTGATCTCGCAGTATACACTTTGGAAATCCGCGCCTGTCTCTCTGCAGATGGCACGCACACTCTCATATTCCGGATAACAGAACGTTTTCTCGTTTCTGGTACAGATTTTGACCGAGGCATTACCAAACCGGGTCTCGACTTCTGCCTTCCTTCTCTCCAAAATAGTTCTGGAAACCGGGTAGCGGCGTACACCTATTGTCGTCGTATGTACAAAGATCAGATCTTCCATCTTTTCGATGTCATTTTCCATGCAGAGCGTGGAGAGCAGATAGGCCGGCCGGTTTTTCTTCATGTAAATGGGCGTGTTCCACACATCCAGCGCTCCTGCGGCGAACAGTTCTTCCATCACAAATCCCAACATTTCACCGCTGCAGTCGTCTACATTGGTCTCCAGCACCCAGGCCTGGTCTTTCTCCTCTTCATCCGTCTCAAGAAGCATGGCGCGCAGTACATTGGCATGAGCGAAATCCTTTTTACCAGCCCCCATGCCAGTCTTTACGATTCTGCAGGAAGCAGGCAGTTTTTCTCTCGTCCGGACCGCCGCCGCGATGGCTGCTCCCGTAGGCGTCACCATCTCCCCCTCCTGATCCGTCAGCCGCAGTGCAAGGCCGTGAGCCGCTGCAATATTAGCCGTAGCAGGCACCGGTACCGGTATCACTCCGTGCTGACACCGGATCTGGCCGTGTCCCTCCGCCAGCGGAGATACCACTACGTCCTTTACTCCCAGGTTGTCGAGGCAGACTGCCACACTGATGATATCGACGATAGAATCAATTGCCCCCACCTCATGGAAATGGACTTCATCGATGGGAAGGCCATGCGCTTTCGCTTCCGCCTCCGCCACAATAAGAAACATATTTCTGGCCAGTTCCTTTACTTCTTCCTTGGAATCCAGGCGCTCAATAATCCTGTAAATATCCGAAAGATTCCGGTGGATGTGTGAATGGGAATGTCCATGGCTGTGAGAGTGCGTATGCTCATGATCATGGGAATGGCCTTCCACGTGCTCATGATCATGCCCATGGCTCTCTTCACACTCATGTTCATGCCCCTCTTCCTCCAAATGCACATCAAAATCATATGCATCCAACCCGCATTTCACCGCCCTGCCAAAATGGAGATGGTATCCCTCCACGCCCAGGCTTCCGAGTGCCCGCTCCAAAACTTCTCTGTCGGCGCCAAGATCCAAAAGTGCTCCGACTGTCATATCTCCGCTAATTCCCGAATTACATTCCAAATACAGTATTTTCCCCATTTATTTCACCGCCAGTCTGTTTATTTGTGTTGCCAGATAACCTGCGCCGTATCCATTATCGATATTTACCACGGAAATCCCGTTCGCGCAGGAATTCAGCATGGTCAGTAGGGCTGAAACTCCGTGGAAGCTGGCGCCGTAACCGACTGATGTCGGAACCGCAATCACAGGGCAGTCCACCAGACCGGCCACTACCGTTCCCAGGGCCCCCTCCATTCCGGCCACCGCAATGATACAGTTTGCCTTCATGAGACGATCTCTCTGTGACAACAGGCGGTGGATTCCCGCCACGCCCACATCATAGATCCGGTCCACCGCACAGCCGAAATATTCCGCCGTCTGGGCTGCTTCCTCCGCCACCGGAATATCCGCGGTCCCACCGGTACACACCGCCACGCAGCCCTTTCTTTCCTTATCCTTTTTCTCCACCTTCAGAATTCTGGACACCGCATCGTATTCGATCTCCGGCACCACCTCTTTCACCAGAAGAAACTGTTCCGCAGACGCCCGCGTTCCCAGAACCTCACCGTCCCGCTCATAAAACCGCTTCATAATCTCCACCAGATATGGATCCGGCTTTCCCTGACAGAACACGGTCTCTCCAAACCCGGAACGCAGCTTCCTGTGATGATCCAGTTTGGCATATCCCAGGTCCTCATAGGGAAGATCCTTTAAAAGTGCCTCTGCCTCTGCCACATCCATCACTCCACTGCTCACACGTTCCAACACCTTTTTTACATCCATCGCAATTGTATCCTTTCTCCTTTTATTGTTTCCGCTGTGCAGCATTATTCTAGTGCCGCCGAACCTGGTGCCGCCGACCCCAGTGCCGCCCTGCACTACAGTCTCAGCATTTTCGTACAGATCCGTTCCAGCAGCGCATCCGAATGACTCACCGCCAGAAGGCCGATTTCTCTGTTCTTCACTTCCTCCAGTATGAAATTCCACAGCTGGCTCTGGGTAATTAAATCCAGCATCGTGCTGATCTCATCCGCCAGAAGGAACCGCGTTCTCTGTCCCAGTGCCCTGGCAATGCAGAAACGCTGGAGCTCGCCGCCGGACAACTCCGAAGGGTACCGGTTAAGCCAGTCCGGCTCAATTCCCAGGCCGTCCATAATCCTCTGTTCCACCTGGTCCCCCTCTTTTAAAACCTCTCCCATCTTCCACCTGGGATTGACCGACAACTCCGGATGCTGCCATATCATCTGCACCGGGCAGTACCCCTTCCAGTCTGAAAGCGGCTTTCCATCCAAAAGCACTTCACCGCTGTCCGGCTTCTCATATCCCGCCAGAATCTTGCAGAATGTCGTTTTTCCGAACCCGCTGGGTGCAATGAGCCCCAGACGATCCGTGCTTGTAAGCGTCATGCTTAAATTGTTTAAAATCTGCCTGTTTCCATTGTCATATCGAAAAGAGAGCGCTCTCGCCTCCAGCTTCATATCTTCCGTTCCCTCCTTCCACGGCTTTCCGGCATCTCACCATGCCTCCGCGAAGACTCGTATATTCCACCTCTTTGCCGCAGCTTACATCTGCCAGTTCACACCGGGACGCATACGGACATCCGGACAAAAATTCCTTTCCATAAGGCTGACTGCCGGAAACCGGGACGAAGCCGTGCTGCGGCATAGCGCGGAACAGTGCCTTCGTATAGGGATGGCGAAGTCTTTCTTCCTCCTCAAAATCAGCTACCGGAGCCTCCTCCACATTGGTTCCCGCATAGAAGACAACAATCCGGTCGGCCGCCTCTAAAGCTAGTTCCAGATCGTGGGTGATCAGGAGGACTCCCGCCCCCTCGTCTGCAATCTCCCGAAAATGAGAAAGCACCCGTTTGGCCGCTTCCATATGAAGTCCCGGCGTAGGCTCGTCTGCAATGACCAGTCTCGGTTTTTCCATCACCGCTGTGGAAATCAGCACACGCCTCGTCATACCCCCGGAAAGTTCAAACGGATACAGTTCCTCCGTCTCCTTTCCAAGTCCATAGCGTGCCAGAACCTCCCTGCATTTCCTTCTGGTTTCCGAATCCTTTTTGCCTTTCCTCACAGATGCTCCCGCCTTCATAAGCGGATCCAGATAGGAAACACTCTGAGGGACAAGAACGATCTCCCTGCCGCGCAGGGCTCTTATTCTCTTCTCCGTCAGCTCCATCCCGTCATAATCAATGCGCCCTCCGGTCACGGCGTTATACGGAAGGATTCCCAGCACGGCGTGGGCCAGGAGGCTCTTGCCCGAACCACTGGAGCCTACCACCGCCACCATTTCCCCTTCCTTCACCGTAAGACTCAAATCGCGAATCGCGGGAAACTCAATCTGGTGAAAGCCCCTTTCATACTGGGTGAATTTCACCGATAAATGTTCCACGGACAGAACCGTTTTTCTCTCTTCCATCGAACCTCTTCCATCCTTTCAATTAATTCCCGCGAGCAGCGAGCCAGGCGGACGCGCTTGCGGATCCATCTGACTCTCGCCGGATATTTCACTGATGTGCGTGTGCCGGATCCAAAAGCTGGCTGATGGTACTTCCCATAAAATGAAACAGCAGCACCACAAAGACCAGAAACAATCCCGGGAAAAAGGCGAGCCACCATTTTCCCATAGCGAGATATTTCATGCTTTCCGACAATATGACGCCGATGGCCGGCTGTTCCGGAGACAGTCCAAAGCCCAGAAATGTAATGCTGGCTTCGTGCAGGATCGCATGGGGAAACATCAGAACCAGCCCAACGAACAGCTGCGGAATCAGATGAGGCGTCATATGTTTCAACGCAATGGTAAGCTTTCCCTGTCCCAGTTTTTCCGCTATCTTTATGTACTGGCTCTGCTTCAGCTGCAGAACCTCTCCGCGGATCAGGCGTGCAAGGGAGGTCCAGTGCGTCAGCGCAATTCCGGTCACAACACCCCAAAATCCCTTTCCCAGTGCAAAGGATATGAGCACCAGCAAAAGGATATGAGGAATTCCCATAACCAGATCGATGAGCCCAATGATCAGGCCAGCCGCGATTTTCCCCATGGTCGCGGCCAGAATTCCCATGAGAAATGCAATCACCGCGCTGATGGCCGCCGTCAGAAGTCCGATCCGTATGCTCATGGAAAGTCCCGTTATGGTACGGACAAACATGTCTCTTCCCATCCAGTCCGTTCCAAATGGATAAGAGAGACAGGGCGCCAGATTCTTTCTGGAAAAATCCGTCACCATGGCAGCCTCCGAAAGGAGCTGGCCTGCCACCGTAATTGCCGCCAGCATCAGAATCGACAGGCCCGCGAGAAAAATTGTCATCTTCCTCCTGTTCATGCCTTTGCCCTCCCTCTTCTGATTCTTGGATCCACGACACCGTAAAGCACATTGGCGGTGAAATTCCCTGCAAATACAATCGCCGCGCTGATCACGGTAATTCCCAGAAGCAGCGGAACATCTCCTCCCAGTCCGGCCGTCACAGCCGCCTGTCCGATTCCCGGATAAGAGAATACCTGCTCCACCAGAACGGAGCCCCCGAAAATTTCACTGATCGAGGCAAACTGCAAAGTCATGGCAGGCAGTATGATATTGCGGAGACCGTGACGCAGAATAATCTGCCCCCCGGACTCGCCTCTTGCCTTTGCAAACAGCACGTAATCGCTTTCCATGGCCTCGGCCATCTTCTCCCTGGTATGCAGTATGATGTTAGACAGTCCGGTAATGGAAAGCGTCAAAGCCGGCAGAATACCATGAGCGATTCTGTCGGAAACAGTAACTCCGGCGGCCTCCACTCCGATCGGAACACTGAAACCGATCGGAAGCACCTTCAGCCATACGGCGAAGATCATGAGCAGCACCAGCGCCAGCCAGAATGCCGGTGTGCTGGCGGTCACCAGCGCGTACCCGGTAATCACCTTATCCACCGTCTTTCCGCGGTTCGCCCCCGCCGCCACTCCGAGCAGCAATCCTGCCGCACCGGATATCAGCCAGGCAGTTCCCATGAGCCACAAGGAATCCTTCAGCTTCACTGAGATCACATGGGCCACCGGCTGACGGTAAAGCGAGGATGTCCCCATATCACCCCGAAAAATCCATGGCCCAGGAGACAAACCGCTTAAGCGGCGGGGTATTCATCCCCCAGTATTCCTCCAGCTTCGCAATCTGCTCCTGGCTCATGGATCCCAGCGCAGTCTGCCCTACATTCGTCTTAAGCGGATCAAGAGGAGACGCCGACACCAGGAAAAAGGCCGCCGCACTCACCAACAGCAGAAGTACTGCCATCCGTATTAAATTTTTTAGAATAAACCATGGCACACTTTTTTCCAATGCCGTACGCCTCCTGAATTTCCTTTTACTTTTATTTTATTTTCTTTTACTCTTACTGCTTACTTCCAGCTCCACTGATCCACGTTATTTACAATAGACCATCCGTGACCGTGAGGATGCAGCTTCTGCTCTGCCACAGCCAGATCAGATTTCGCCCAGTAAAGGTGATCAATATTGACGAGCCAGATCCACGGAATATCGCCCTGTTCCGTAATACCGGTCTCTCCGTCCCACTGCGCTTTCTTCCACAGCTCATAAGACTCCTCGAGGCTGCTGCTTGCCAGTGCTTCATCCATATAGCGGTCCACGGATTCATTGCCGTATGGAGAGTATTCCGCCAGCCCTGTGTCCTTCATGGTGTGGTAAATATTATAAAGCTCCATCGGCGTATGTGCTCCCCAGCCCCACATCAGCGGTTCTGCCTGCGCGCGGTCATAGGCGGTATCCCAGCCCACGCCTTCAGTCTTTACGTCGATGCCGATCTCCTTCAGCTGGTTTGCCGTATCTGCGGCAAGAGCCTGTCTCACAGAATCCCCGGCCGGATACATCAGCGTAAAGCCAGCCTTTTTGCCGTCCTTTTCCCTGATTCCGTCATTTCCTTCTGTCCATCCGGCTTCCTCTAAGAGCGCCTTCGCGCCATTTGCGTCATACTTTGTTTCTGCCGCGTTATTGTACCACGGCATCTTGTCGCAGACACTGTAGGCCGGGCTTCCGTAACCACTCAACACATTTTCAATCATCTCGTCTCTGTCGATAGCGATATTGATGGCCCGTCTCACACGCACATCTGAGGTAAAATCGTTGCCAATGGGATTTCCGTTGGCATCGCTGCCTCCCGCTGCTATAGCCGGAAGATTGAAGCCGCGGTTGTCCACTGTCTCGAAGGAAAGCAGATCATAGCCGGAAATGGTCTGATCCGAATAAGAAGCCGCAGTATAGGCAAGATCCACCTGTCCGGACTGCACCGCCGCAAATGCCGCGTCCTCTTCCATAAACAGCACAGTCACCTTTTTCATCTTCGGCGCTTCCCCGTAATAGTCGGGATTTGCCTCAAATATCACCTGCTGTCCTCTGTCCCACTGCTTCATTATATAGCGGCCGGAACCGATCGGGTGCTCTCCGTAATCAGCGCCATACGCATGCTCCGGAACGATTCCCACGATTGCCATGGTATACGGCCAGATCGAATAGGCCCGTTTCATGTGGAAAACCACGGTCGTGTCGTCCACCGCCTGGACGGAGTCCAGCATGGTAAAATCATTGACTGAGCTCGTACTCTTCAGCGTATTATATGTAAATGCCACATCCTTCGCAGTCAGCTTCTCTCCGTCGGTAAAGGAGACGCCATCCCGAATCTTCACGGTCCAGGTAAGTCCGTCATCGCTGACGCTCATATCTGTAGCAAGGTCGTAATCAATCTTTAAATCCGCTGTCGTCACGGTCAGCGTACTCTGAATCAGCGGCTCATGCACGTGTTCTCCCGCACCCCAGCCATAAGCCGGGTCAAATCCCGCCTCCGGCTCCGAGCTGGGCCCCATCACCACGATTACGCTGTCTTTACCCGCGCCTGTTCCTTCGGTCTTACTCTCTGTACCGCCCGCCGCACTCTGCTCCGTGCGCTCTTCCTTTCCTTCCGTCCCCGTTGCTTCCTGACTCTTACCGGCACTGCATCCAGTAATCACAATCGCTGCCGCAGCCAATAAAACCGCTGTTTTCAGTTTCCATCCTCTTTTTTTCATCTTTCTTTCCCTTCCTGTTTTCTGCCGGCAAAGGCTCATAAAATATAACAGACCAAGCATAACAGGAGATGCAGCAGCGGTTTTAGATACGGCGTAAGGCCTTTGGCGCAGACGTTTTCGCGTACTATCCTAAAGGAATGATCTGCAAAATAAAAATACCAGGTTCAGGCGTACTCCTTGGGAATACTCATACCTTCCTGGTATCTGATCATCATTCTATTCACTTCTGCTCTGCTGACCGGTACCCCGGTTACTGCGATTCCTATATCGGTTGTATTGTTATAAACTTCCGCTATTGTACCGTTACGCAATCATACTATTATTTCAATCAACATTCTGAGTCCAGAGTGCAAAAAACAGAAATTGTCATATTTCATCCGTAACGTAGTATTGTCATATTTTATCTATATTTGCTTTCATCCAATGCCATGCATTTCTTATGCCTGCAACCATTCTGTTTCAGGGTGGTGACTTCAGTCAGCCGTTATAGA
The DNA here is from genome assembly GCF_046966825.1 of Hungatella sp. Classification (NCBI taxonomy): domain Bacteria; kingdom Bacillati; phylum Bacillota; class Clostridia; order Lachnospirales; family Lachnospiraceae; genus Hungatella; species Hungatella sp. Next base: position 22,893 of record NZ_JBKVCZ010000011.1, read on the forward strand.
AAGTATACGAAAAAAGAGGGAAAACGTCAATCATATTTCACGCAAACGTTTGATGAAAATTTGTGTTCTCCCTCCGTGTATAAATGTTCCTCATTCAGCCCACAGGCCGCAGCCCGCACACCCTGATCTCATCTAATTCCTCTGCCAGAAGGGTACCGTGATCATAGAGCCGCTGATACTCCTTCGATACATCGCTGTCAAACATCAGCACATCGTCGGAATTAATTGTCACTTCGATCCCCTCCCGGTAGAGAGTCTTAATCGGATGCTCCTCGTAGGTAGCCACCCGCCCCAGCTTCCGGTTGCTGGTTGGCGTTATATTAAGCCTGATCCGGCGCTCTGCGAGATACTGCATCACCTCTTTCGAGTTCACAGCTGCGATTCCATGCTGAACCTCATCAAGATGAAGGAGTTCCACACCAGTCCTGATATCTTCCGCCGTTCCCCACTCTCCGATATGCGCCTTCCGTACAAGATGATTTTCTTCCGCCTTCCGGTAAACAGGCACAAAATTTTCAATCGGCTGGGCCATCTCATCGCCATACAAATCGATTGAATAGAACTCCGGCCGTCCCCAGAACGGTTCCAGCTGTTCCAGCAGCCATTTCACCGGACAGTGCCTCGAAAGCCCGATTACAAGCCGCAGTTCAAGATCAGGCGCATACTGGTCCCGTGCCGATAAAAATGCCTCTGTCAATCCATTCACATCATGGCCAAAGTACTGCCCCAGCCCCCATACGTCCTCTCCAATCTCCAGGACTGTGACGCCGTCTTCCCTGGCCTGAACAAACGCCGCCTCAATGAGGAAACGCCGCCCTTCCCCGCTTTCAAAATACTTTCCAATATACTCCTGATTCCAGCGGTCCATCTCCTGCATCGATTCCAGAATGCCTTCCAGCGCAGGAATCACGAGCCCCTTTCTTTCACGAATAAAGGCCCTGCTGCCTCCCAGCACAAAATGATTATGTAAGTCCGCTTTCGGAATCTGCTTCACCCGCTCTGTATCCCCATCCTTTAACGCCTTTATAAAGGCTTCCGACCATTTATCACCCATACCCGAACTTCCATTTCTATTTATTATTATCATCCGTCAAATGATCATCCATCAAATGATGATCCGTCAATCCAGACCTTCGCTCCTGTCGCGTAAAAATATCTCCCGCTGATAACCGCCATACTTCAACGCAGTTTTTACCGGTTTAAAGCCCTGCTTGATGATATTCTGCCTGCTGTACCGGTTTTCCGGATGCACCGTGCACATAAAATAACGGTATCCCTGTTCTGCCAGTTCCTGCTCCGCGTGCTGCATCAGCCTTTTCTGGAGGCCTGCACCGCGGTACTCCGGAAGAATTGCCACGGAATCCATATGAGCCACCAGCATAAGCTCCGATTCCGGAAGGCCAATATCTCGCCCCAGATTTTCCTCGGAATCCCCGGGAAATGTCGTAAGTAAAATTCCAGCCACCGCGCCCGAGGGCTGATGAATCGCCTTATAACCGACCCCGTTGCTGTATTTCAGCATTTCGTATGTGTACTCCGCATTATCGGCCGCAAACCACTCCTTCTGCTCCATCGCCTCATATACTTCCTGAATAATGGAGGCAAAAAGCTCATAATCCTTCTCCTCCGCCTTCACAATCTCAAATGTCATTTCGTCTCTCCTTTAACCTGCATACCAGTTGTCTCTCTGACCCGAAATCCCGGGATCCACAGCGGTCTGTATCTTCTCATCAACCAAAATACGCCATAGCCCAGAACAGCGCCCAGCGTGTTGAGCCACAAATCATCGATATCCGTCCCCCTCGCCTGGGGCAGCTGACAGATTTCCACCGTAAGCGAAAAAAAGAAGCCCGCAAAAGCCGCTTTCTTTAAGGACTCCCCTTTCCAGAGGAGCGCTGCGAAAAAGCCCGCCGGCATGAACATCACGATATTGCCTGCTATATTAATCATGGGATAAATCCAGTTTCCGTCTGACAGGGCTTTCCACGAATCCACAATAATGCGGAACGGAATCAGATTGATCCTCGAAAATCCCTTCAGCCCCACAAAACCGGTAAGCCCGCCATCCGCGCTGCGCGGAATGACAGTAATGGATGCCAGCCCCGCCATAAAGAGCAGAAAGCACCACAGTCCTGCCTCATGACATACTGTGGTGCTCCTGTGACTCTTACGCAGCATCCGCACAGCGATTAAGCGGACGATCCATATGACCGGTACCGCATACGCCATGTAAGGCGCCATATTCCTTATGTATGTCAAAACAGTGTTCATACAGCGGTACGCTCTGTTTCCAATTGTACTTCCTGGACGTTTCCTCTGGGAACGTAATTCTCCGAGGCCCGCTGTGCGGCTGTGCTGCGGCTGTACATTCCCGCTCCCAGCAGTACAAGAATAATACAAAATGCAATCAGCATGACTTTGTTATACAGATTCTTATCCTCCATCTCCCTGTCCTTTCCTGCCTTCCGGCACGCTTCACTCTTTTCTTTCAGTGTATCACAAAACAGGCGCCATGTCTCTTTCCGTTTTCTTACATCTTATACAACAATATTTTTCGTATACCTGCAGACCGGGTAGTTGGAGCAGCCATAGAATGGTCCGAATTTGCCATTTCGTTTTGTAAGCTCTCCCCCGCATCTGGGGCAGACCGGAAGGCCCGCGTCCTTCAATAGTTTTCCCATATGCTCATAGCAGATCTGGTTCATCACGCAGTCGTTAAGCGCCCTGTGAGCCCCCTCCGAACTGATCTTAAAATACTCCGCCAGATCCGTAAGCCGGTAATGGGAAAGCCCCGGAAGGCATGCTCTGGCCATATATAGCGTATCAATAAAATCGTTGAGCACTGCCGTCCCACACACCTCGCCTGCCACGCGGTTCAGAAACAGAAGATCAAAAGACTGAATATTATGGCCGATCAAAATCTCTCCGCCGATAAAGTTTAAAAACTCCGGCAGGATATGGGCGAGCCCAGGCTCATTCTGAACCATCTCATCGGTAATCCCGTTCACCTTCGTGGCCCCTGCCGGAATAGGACGTCCCGGATTCACAAGCCTTGAAAAGGTCTCCACCCGTTCATGATTCTTCACCTTCAGAGCGGATATCTCGATAATATCATCCTTTACCGAGCTGATTCCCGTAGTTTCCAGATCAAACACCACGTAATTGTCCACATATTTGCTGAGCCTTTTTCCTTTGTTTCCCGCTGCTGCCATAATCGTTTCTTCCTTTCCGTATATCAGCTTCCTCGTTTTCCGTAATTATACCGGATTTCCCGCAGGATTTCCACCAGAAACTTTACTTCTGGTGTTTTAATCTGGAGAAATCAAACACCAGTCCCCTGCACACCCTGGACCCCAGCGCACCGGAAAAAGAGGCCAGATCCATATCACCGTCATCAAAGTAATAGACGTAACCGTGATCCCAGTCCCGATCCACGATCCAGTACTCTTTTACACCAGCATTCCGGTATCTGGTCAGTTTGATCCGGTAATCCATATACTGGGACTCCGGCGCTACCACCTCGATCACAATCTCCGGCGCCCCGTTGCAGCCATGGTCCGTCAGCTTTCCACGGTCAAGAATCACACAGAGATCAGGGATCAGATAGGTCGTCCCCCCTCCGGCCAGAGTACGGCCAAAGGGAGCCGTACGCACTTCACAGAGTCCCGGATTCTTTTTCCGGTACTCCTCAATCATTTCCTTTAAAATTCTGACAATCCGCTGATGCCACCGTTTCGGCTTCCTCATAATATAAATCCGGCCATCAATCCGCTCGGCAAGCGGTTCCTCTACAGCGTTTGCACTTCTTTCTCTTGTATTACACTCTCTTGCATTACTTTCTTCTGGCAAATCCTTCACACTTCAGGCCTCGCTTTCTTAAGACTCCACGCCCCATACGAATCCATTTCCAGCCTCATGTCCGATTATAGCATTTTATAGTAAAGTTTACAATTTTATCATGTTTTTATTTTCGTACAAGAGAAGACTGTCCCTGATCCGCTTGACGCCCCCTTGCTTAACGCTCCTACAATTATACTTGTTTTCCCAGAGTACTTCCAGTCATTTTTCCTCTTCCCCATTTTCAATGCTTGTCACTGCACATAAAAAATCACCGGAGCCGCTCCGCTCAAACTCTTTTTCAGTCTGGAGTAACACCGGTGATTTCAATATTTAGTTAATCAGATTAATTGATTGCAACCATCTGTGCCGCCACTGTTTCCGCTTCTTCCGTAGAGAAATAGCCACAGTCTTCCATGCGTCTTAACACCTGCATCTGGCGTTTTTCCGCCAGAACGGGATTTTTTGTCGGCGCATATCTGGAAGGTGCATTCGGGATTCCCGCCAGAAGCGTGCTCTCATACTGACTCATCTCTTCCGGCGCCTTGCCAAAATAGCCTTCGCTGGCATCGGCCACGGTGTAATATCCGTCTCCGTAATAGATCGTATTTACATACAGCTCCAGGATCTCTTCCTTGCTGTAATTACGTTCCAGGTCAAAAGCCATGAAGACCTCGGCGGCTTTCCTCGTCATCTCCTTTTCCTGGCTGAAGTAAAGATTCTTTGCCAGCTGCTGGGTGATGGTGCTTCCGCCCTCCACGAACCTGCCTGCACGCAAGTCATTAAACACGGCTCTTCCGATGGCGATGAGATCGATTCCCGAGTGATTGTAAAATCTGTGGTCTTCCACAGAAACCACCGCGTTCACATACACCTCCGGCAGCTCTTCAAATGTCGTATAATGTTCCTTATCCTGGATGGACTCAACTTTATCTGCCAGACTCATCTGATCCAGCGCGTTCCGGTACATGGAGTATCCCTTACCGGCAACAACGAAACCGGAACAGATACAGAGTACCATTGTCAGAACGATAAACCATTTAATTAGTTTCGTAACCTTTATTTTTTTCATTGCATCTGCTCCTTTCTTTTTGGTTTCAGACTTTTTTTGTTTTACTGGTTCTATTGTAACAGATTTTCAAACGGAAGACTTTAATAAACCCTTATAATAATCTGACAGATTCTGGCAAATACTGACGAGAATCTGAACAATTATTACGAAAAACAACTTTCTCCCCTGTTTACAACAGGAAAACAGGCGCCGTTCTGCCGCACCCTCCTTCTCTGTGCGGCAGATCGCGCCTGCCCTGTCTGTTTAATAAAAATACGGACACATTTCTTTTCCTGGTACCACAACCTCAAACCATACGTAATCGATATAATCCCCGCTCTTCATCGGAGATACGATGTGAGCCACCTCATTGGGAATGCAGATCCAGTCACCTTCTCTGACCTCCACTTCCTCATCCTGAGCCTTAAACAGGAATGGATCCGTCCCTGGAAGTCCATAAAACCACTGGTACAATTCTGGATGCGTGTGCGGTTCCAGCCTCGCCTCCCCAGGCCCGGTCACTTCTCCAAGGCTCATCCGGCTCACATAATACTGGTGAAGAACCGCATAGGATTTTAATTCCGATGCCCGGAACCCCTCGATGTACAGATGCCAGTTGGAATGCGTATGAAACCACGGCAGTACAATGTGGTACATTTCATGATGCTTCCAGTCTTCCTCGCTCATCCTCTGGCTAAGCTCCAGATATTCCATCTCCGTATCTGCCTCGATCGAATACTCCTCATGGTCAAAATCCGGGCAGAACAGGCACCTCTCCGTAATTTCAAATACCTGGCTTCCGCTTCTGATCCGGCCTGTTCCCTTAAAGATGAAAAGCGCGGTGACACGGTCTGCGTAACAGGCAGGCCATACCCGTGCGCCGGCCTCGATCCTGCATTTATTCGTAAATATTCCTTCCATCGCCCCCGGCAGCATCTCCCCCCGGCAATAGCCTTCAGAAACACGATGAAACAGGATATCTTCTCTCTTCACGTAGGAAATAACGTTCATTTTTCTTCCTCCTGTCAGTCCTGTGCCTCGGTCAGGCTTCCATTATGAATCTGGCATAGATAGTATTTCTGCAGATCCTCATCCGTAAAATACTCCACCCAGACATAAAAGACTTCCTTCCCGGGCTTTGCCAGAAGCTTATGATCCTTTCCAGCATAGATAAAGCTCCAGTCACCTGGCTTCTGCGTCTCTGTCTCTTCCTCCACCGTTAAATCAAAGTCCGAATTGCCCAGGCAGTAATTCCACTGATGAAGAAGGCCGTGTCCCTTCTCATCCGTCCCTTCCCCGATTGCCTTTACCACTCCAATGGATACGTGCCCTAACTGGAACGGCTGAAGAATGCTGTAAGACCTTGTATTTGGCCCCTTGCAGTCCTGATCGTACTGCACTCCATCCGAATATTTGCTAAAAAACGGAAGATGCAGATTCCATTTTTCATAGAATTCCCTGTCCCACTGATTCATAGAAAAGACAGCCCTGATGAACTCGCTATCTTCTACCGCGTGAACCGTATATGGAACACGGTCGAAATCCGGAATAAAAAAGGAAGGTTCTGTTACGTTATATAAATCATACGGTGTCGTTATATATCCTGTTTTTCCATTAAAAATAAGAATGGTAATCTTCTCCCGATCCAGTTCAGGCGTTACGCTGCAGCCTGCCCGCAGGGAACAGCGGTAAAATTTTGCATTGACCGCATCAGCTCCCGGCAGAAGTTCTTCCTGCGCGTAACCACACCCGTTATATTCATGCCTGGCCTTCTCCGCCCTGCATACAAAATTATCCATCATCAAAATCCCTCCGTCTGATATATTCCGTGTTCACTGGTATAGAGTTCCACCCAGACATAATACACTTCTTTGCCTTCCTCCGCACACAGACTATGATCGAGTCCCGCCGGAACAAAGCTCCAGTCCCCTGCTTTCTGGTGAACCTTCTCGTCCTCCACGGTCAGGGTAAAATCGGAATTTCCCACACAATAGTTCCATTGATGAACCTCGCCATGGCCCTTTTCTATGGTTCCTCCCTCCGCGGAGCCGCCGCCATGAACCACACCGATCGTAAGCTTACCCAATCTCCCAAAATCCCCGAACAGAACGGATTTTGACCACGTTCCGGCTGTCTTGCAGCTCTGGTCGTATCCATAACACTGCCTGACAGTTCTGAAAAATGGGGTATGTACCCTGCACTCTCCCGCTCTCACACGGTCGTAGTCATTCATATCTGCCGCGCACATAATAAATTCCATGTCTTCTACAGCATAAACATAATACTCCGCGTTTTCAAAGTCCGGAGCGTAGAAGCTAAGCTCTTCAATCTTAAATCCTCCATCTGTTCCGGCTACGTATCCCCTCCCCTTTCCGAAGATCAATACCACTGCCTTGTCCGCATACCGCGGCGGAGTTACCCTTGCTCCTGCTCTCAGATAATACTTGTAATTCTGTATTCCTTCCACTGTGCCCGGCAGAAGTTCCACACACACCGTTCCGTCACTGCCGTACGCCTTTTCAAAAACGGCGTCCTCAAAATTCATAATTGCCATGTCTTCCATCCTTTCCTGCGCCAATGGCTGTTTAGTTATATTTTCCAGCGGCATAATCCTTGAATATCTCCGCATATCTGGCCGTAAAATCTTCCCTGGATATCTGCTGATTTACGTATCTGGACCAGATTTCTTCCAGGTCAGTCGCAAGAACTGCCGGTGTGAACTCCCACATGGATTCACTGGCCTTTCCAGCCGCCACATGATCCAGCACATCGACCGCGATACACGGAAGTTTATCTGAAATTTCCAGAGACACGATGGATGTCGGACTTCCCATTGTCTCCTGATGCCATACACGGGCCGCCTCCGATGATATAATATAGGAAAGGAAATCCTTAGCCGCCTTCACATTCTTCGACTGGCTGCTGACCCCTGCACACATGGTCTGGATCTGTAAATGATTCTTGTCCGCATCGTTGGAGCACGGAATCACATCCTGCTTAATATGGTTCATCAGATCCGGATTCACATTCATGATATTGGGATACTCCCAGCTTCCCTCGCCGGTCAGCATGGCCGCCTCTTCTAAGAAGAACGCATTTCTGGCCGTCCATTTGTCAGTCGCTGTGGCGTTTGGCTGGGCATACTGAATGGCAATGTCATAGTAATCCAGGAATTCATTCATCTCCGGATCGTTTGCCAGATCCATATCCTCTCCGGACAGCATCTTCTGGATAAAATCGAGTCCGCCGTTCTCTTTATTGCCGAGCCATGTCGGTCCTACCCAGTTAAACAGGTTCAGATTTGTCTCCGCCCATTGGTGCATAAAAGGCTGAATTCCCGCGGCTGTCAAGTCCTCGCACAGTTTTTTCAGTTCATCTCTGGTTTTCGGAACCTCTTTCCAGCCTGCTTTTTCAAGCAGCGCCATGTTGTAAAGAATTCCCGTCCCCTCCAGATAGATCGGCGCCACCACAACCTTGCCGTTAACAGTGCCAAGAGTCTTCTGATCCTCTGTAAACAGTTCATACGCAGGGAAGTCCGTGCTTAAATCTGCCATATAGTTGTTCCATTCCTTAAATGGTTCCCCGTAATTCGTTCCGATGATATCCGGAAGCTCACCTGCTGCAGCTGCGGCTTTCAGCAGGTCATTATAATCCGAGGTGGACGGAAATGTTGCTTCAATCGTACCAATCTCCGGATGCTCCGCCTTATACGCCTCGATCAGAATATCAAAGTTGTCGGTCCACTGTCCCAGCGGCATGGTTACCGTCAAATCGACAGAGCCATCCGCCGCCTTTTCTTCTGTGGGCGCAGGTGTCTCAGCTGTCTGCTGCTCCGACTTCGTCTCTTCTGCCGCCTTCTCCGCAGCAGCCGTCGTGACAGGCGTCGTCCCCGATTCTTTTCCCCCGGAGCACGCCGTGACAGACATCGCCGCCAGCACCGCCGCCAACATCAGAGAACTCACTCTTTTCTTCATAAGTAATACCTCCTTCTAAATAATAATTTAACCAACAAGGGATTTTCCCTTCGTTTTCTCATACGGACGCGCTAACCTTTCACCGCCCCTGCGGCCACACCATCAAGCACCTGTTTCTGCGAAAAAATGAAGAAAATGAACAAAGGCAGGATTGAAAGAGATATTGCTCCCAAAGCCGTGTCCCAGGCAAAAAATGCTTCATTAAACAGAGACTGCATGGCTATCTGAAGAGTCCTGAGCCCCTTTTTCGTCAACAGGAACTGCGTCATTAAGTAATCATTCCAGTACGTGATGACATTGAGTGAAGCTACCGTAAAAACCGTTCCTTTAATCAGCGGGAATACAATGGTCCAGTACGTCTTAAGCGGGCCGCAGCCATCGATCCTGGCCGATTCCTCAATTTCATACGGAACTGATTTCACCGCCCCTGCAGTCAGAAACATGCTCATAGGCATGGAGAAGACCCAGTTGCTGATCACCACGCCGTAAAGATGGTTGGTGAGCTTCAAAAATCCCGCCATCTTCGCAAACGTAATCATAATCCCCTGAAACGGCACCGACATGCCCGCGATGATGATCAAATACCATGCCTTTGTGAATCTGCATGGATGCCTCACGATCCAGTATCCCATCATTCCGGCAAACACAATGCTGCCGATATTGGAGAAAACTGCTATGATCATGGTATTTTTAAATACAGTGGAGAAATTCAGCCTTTTCCATGCCTGCTGGTAGTTGATAAGCGTAATCTCCTTTGGCAGAGCGCTGATATTTTTCGCAATCTCCGAGTATGGCTTAAAGGAGTTCAGCACTACCAGGTACAGCGGGACGATGACGATTGTCACACTGACAGCCAGAATGAGTAACGATACTCCGATTCTTATCTTTTCCGAACGCTTCATTACAGCTCCACCTCCCTCTTTGAGGTTGCATAAATCTGGATCATGGTAATTGCAACAATGATGACAATAAAGATACAGGACTTGGCCGCACCGTAGCCAATCTGGTTCGACCGGTAAGCCGTCGCGTAAATATTCATGGTAACGCCTTCGGACGAACGGTAAGGATTGCCGTCGGTCAGCGATATATTGGTATCATACAAAAGCATTGTCCAGTTGATGGCAATAAACAGGCACTGGGTAATGGAAGGCATAATCATGGGAATGATCACATTTTTAAGCACCTGCAGCGGTGACGCCCCGTCTACGATCGCCGCCTCCTGTAAATCTCCTGGTATTGAGGCAAAGCCCGCACTGTAGATCAGCATCAGATAGCCGGAGAGCGTCCAGGTAAATACAATGACCAGAGCGGTAAAGGACGACTCCGGAGTCGTAAACCAGTTTTGGGAAAACCAGGAAAGCCCGGTGGCCTGTCCAAACTGCACAAATGCATTCTGAAAGATGAATCTCCATAAATATCCCAATACCACACCTCCGATGATACGCGGGAGGAAAATGACAGCCCTCCAGAAATTTCTGAATGGGATGGGCTTCGACAGAATATAGGCCCAGCAAAATGCAATCAGGTTGGAAAACAATACCGAAAGAGCGGAGAACCGGATGGTAAACCATACTGATTTCCAATATCCCTTGTCCTGAAATGTCCGGAAGTAATTGTTGATCCCCACCATCCCATACGTCTGATCAATTCCATTCCAGTTAGTAAAGGAGTAATAGATTTCTCCAAAAAACGGAATGACGAACAGCGATGAAAACAGCAGGATTGCCGGCCCCATAAAGATAAAATAATACTGGAACTCTTTTGGCAGCTTTCTGCTGGTGACCGCTGCCGGCTGTATTTTTGCTTCTTCCATAAGCTCACCTCTAACTTTTCTTTATTTTTTCCGGTCTCTTTAATCGCATTATACTTCCTGCTAACATTTTCATGCACTGTCAATTTTTACCTTTTGGTGCACTATTTTGACATCGTCTTGCAATGATTCAGACTATTCATTATAATAAGTTTAAACATTTCGAAAGAGGATCTGAGTATGAAAAAACATTTTATCAGCATCAATACCCGGTTTATTACGCTGCTCGCCCTGTGCACAATCGCCCCCATGCTGATTTTCTCCTTTTATTTCTATTCCTACGAGAGATCCCGGGCACTGGAGCAGTACAGACGGGAGTCTGAGATCAATATGTCCGTAGCCATAAAAAATATTGAATACTATATCTCCACCTGCGTCTCCTCTGCCAGAACAGTTTATTCCAATCCTGACCTGCACAATATGCTCTTGAAAGGCAGCCCGCAGGACTTTGTCTCCCAGGAATTCACAGAGCCGGGCCGGATCTTCAGCTATATGCAGGGCATTTATACCGTTGCCCCCAACGCCAGGCAGATCCGTCTCCTCTCCTTTCGTTTAAATAAAAGTTTTCTGCTCATCACAAACACACTGCAGAAATCCATGATATCCTTAAATGCGGCAGAAGCGGAAAGGCCCACGTTTTCTGAATATACCGACGTTACCATCGAACCGGTCCATCCCATGTCGACGTACGGTCACAGAACCTACTATTCCTCCGGAAGTCTCGATACGGAGGAGGTCTTTACAATATGGCTCCCCATTTACAGCATCTCGGCAGAGAAACAGCTGCTCGGCGTCCTTTCCATTGATATGCCTGCGACGTTTATCTACGATAACTGCTGTCTTGCCTATAAAGAAGGGGAATTCGTCTGTATCGTCAATTCCGATGGAGAAATGATACTTTCCGGATCACCGCAATCCGGTGATATCCTGTTTTCCAGTCCCATAGTAAAAAAACTTCTGGCTCCCGGCTACGATGCGTTTCACTCTTTCACAGAGGATGGCGTTCTATATCTGAAATCCAGTTTCCCTGCCTCCTACTTGGACTGGCATATGATAAAAGCTGCGCCGGATGCCAGTATCTACAGCAGTACCGATTTACAGCTGCGTTTTCTGACCACTACCTTCCTGCTGGGTGTTCTGCTTGCCACTGTGCTCAATTCACTTACGCTTACCAGACTTACCGGACCGCTCAAAAAGGCCACCCGGTATTTGACAAAGGCGAAGGGGAAGTCCGGTGACTTTTCGAAGTTCCAGCTCTCGGACTATTTGGGATACCGCCAGAATGATGAGTTAAAAATGCTGTTTGACTCCATGCAGGAAATGATGGACTCTATCCAGCACTATACCATCCGCCAATATAAAATGGAATTACTGCAGCAGGATACAGAGCTTAAGATGCTGCAGGCTCAGATCAATCCACACTTTATCCATAACACGCTCCAGTGCCTGGCCAACAATGCCCTGGCTAACAACGATCTGGCCCAGTACGACTATATCACAGCATTGGGCCAGATGATGCGCTATGCCATGGAAATCTCCCAGACAGTCTCATCGCTGGGGGAAGAGCTCGACTATGTATACCGTTATTTTACACTACAGAAGATGCGGTTCTGCTCTATTGCGGAATTTAAGATATGTCCCGTCTATCCCAGGCTGTTTCTTCTCCCCAAGATGACACTGCAGCCACTGATTGAAAACTGCATTTACCATGGAGGAGTTATGAAAAAAACGGATGGTTTTATCGAATTTACAGCAGAAACCGAAGGGAATTTTTTCGTTCTCTCTATTTGCGACAATGGGCAGCCGATTGCGGCAGAACGGGCGCTGGAGATGCAAAAGAGCTTTTCCATGCAAAAGGACTGGTTTGTGGAACGCTATGCCCAGCTTGAGACGGCCTCCAACTACCGTTCCCTGGCGCTCGGTTATTACGCGGACGGAATTCCCAGAGAACATATTGGCATCAACAATGTTTTTATGCGCCTGCTTTTTCACTTTGGGGCAGACTGCACCATCGAGATCCTCGCTAACGACTATGGCGGTACCACCGTTCGGCTTAAGCTCCCCGGCCAGCCGCAGGTCTCCGCACCCGACACAATTTATTTTTAGCTCATATAGAGGAGGCATGATTTATGAAGGTACTGATTGTGGACGATGAGCCTCATCTGATCCATGCGATCAAGGCTCTGGTTCCCTGGCAGGAATATGACATTGATAAGGTTCTCTCTGCCACCACGGCCGCGGAAGCCCGGGAACTGTTAAGCCGTGAGCAGCCGCAGCTGGCTTTCTTTGATATTATGATCGGAGACGAGCGCGGAACCGATCTTATGAATTACGTCGTCGAACAGAAGATTTCCTCCAAAGTTATTGCCATATCCGGTTACAGTGATTTTGAGTACGTCAGAAGCATGCTGGTCTTAGGCTGCGTTGATTATCTGCTGAAACCCCTGGAACGGACCGCCCTGCTGGCAGCAGTCGAAAAGGCTGTCAATATCTGGAAGGAGGACCGCAGGAAAAACGATGACGCCCGGTCGCTGCTTCATCAGATCAATTACTTAAGTTCCGAACGAAGGCACACGCTTCTTTCCCAGCTGCTCTCTCCCGCGGCCAGCCAGGCGGCTTATCAGGAGCTGTCCTCCTTAAGCGACAGTTTTTCCAAAGCCGATACCTGCCTCATCTTTTACAGTGATTTAACATTTTATCCTTCAAAGGAGGATGCCGCCTTTCAGCGCAGCTTCACAGCATTTTTTGATATGATGAAAACAGATTTGGAGAGCCGCGGGCTGGGCGCTGCAATTCTGCGCCATTGGAATCCCCATGATGCCGCAGTGATCCTCTATGGACGGACAGACCGGGGGCTTAACTCCGTTCAGACTGCCGTCTCTCATTTCCGGCGTCAGTCCGGCTATCCCTTCCACTTTGGATGCTGTTCCGGAAGCAACAGGCCGGAAGATATTCTGTCAGCCTACGATTCCGCCCGCAGAGCCTTCTACAGTATGGAAGTCAATCAGAATGGCAGAACTCCTCTCATCACCATGCTGCCGGGATTCTTTCACACCACATCGCCTGCAGATGACAGAAATGAGGCGCAGCTTCTGTCATCCATCATGATGAATGAGGAAATGACGATTACAGTCAGCGTACAGCAGTGGCTATCCGGTAAGCTTCTTTCTGCGCCGGTCACTTATGGTACCATAAAAAGAATCAGTACAGATTTTGAAACTATGTATTCCCACTGGTGCGGGTACTTTACGGAACGCTATCCCGGTTTTACACCTGGTAACGCATCAGCCCTGACTCCCTGCAGTCTCTTCGACGAAGCTTACCATTTCCAGGCAGAACATGCAGCCAGCCGGTGCAGAGAGATTTTGATGGAGCTGGCTGCGAATCTTCATGACGTCTGTCGATCCGGCGATGTTTTCCGACAGATTGGCAGCTATCTGGAAATTAACTACAACCAGCCCTTCGATCAGACGGAATACGCAGAGCTGTTTCACATGAATAAGGATTATCTGTGCAGAAAATTTAAGGAGGCTTACGGCGTGAGCATGGTAACCCGTTTGAATGAAATACGGATCGAGCATGCAAAGAAGCTGCTGCGCTCCAGCAACGCTAAGATTACAGATATCGCGATTCAGATTGGGTATAATGATGAGAAGTATTTTATCAGAACCTTTAAGAAGTGTACTGGGATGACACCGAATGAATATCGTCATAGTAAGTGACGGGGAATTTAGGGACTGGAGGTGGAGGGAGGCGGGGTTTTGGGGGGCTAAGTCCGCCATGCACCTCATGACCTGCGGTCATTCGGTCGCGGGCTTCGCCCTATGAAAAACGGCACACAAAAAATTGCTTATGTGCGAGCACAACGCAATTTTCTGCATACCGTTTTTCGCATGGCTCATTGCCTACGCGGATATCACAATCGCCTGGGATAAATGCCTCGGGGAATCTGCATCAATCCCCTTCTTTTCTGCAATATAATAGCCTATAAACTGACCGATGAATCCAATAATTGCCGCATTCTGCGTATCGTTATAGCCATATGGCAGGTCGAGGCAGTAGTCCGCGTCTTTCAGATCTGCGGAGGCTGTGTTTCCGATTGCTACTGTCACTGCTCCGTATTCCTTCATCTGCGCGAGGAGCTTCGCATCCTCTTTGACGGTTTCAGAATGGCTTAAAAAGATAATCAGGGTGTTCTCATCCACCAGGCTCATCGGGCCGTGGCGGTATTCCAGTGAGAAGTAAGCCTCCGAATTGGAGAGTCCCATCTCCTTCATCTTGTTCATGCACTCGTTGGCGACGCCGTAGTTGATGCCCTGGCCAAGCGTGATAAACAGATTCAGTCCCTCATGCTCTGTGATGATACTCTTTGCCAGATCATCCATCTTCTTTAACGCGTCCCGGGCGCTGTCGCCGTAGCCGGCCATGGCCGCGATCTCGTCCTTCTTACCGCCTGCATACATTGCCATGACAGCTGCCAAATACACCATGCTGGTGAAAGAACGGGTCATGATTACACTGTCCTCCGCCGTATCCGGGGAAAGGATCATAAAGTCATTGTAGAGCGCGCTGTCCTGATCACAGGTAATTGCCAGCGATTTTACTCCAGGATAGCTTCTCACTTTATCGATGGCCATGCGCACTTCTGTCGTATAGCTCTTTCTCGTAATCGGGAGTACAAGCACCTTCCGGTTCTTCACAAAGGTCTCCGGGAAATAATAGAGCTCCGAACAGCACACCGCTTTTGACGGTATCGCGTTGTAGCTTGAAAACGCGTGGGCCGCTGCCTGGGCCAGATAGAGGCTGGTGCCGCAGCCGGTAAAGATCAGCTCATCGTAATCTTCTGCGAATACCTTGTCAAGAACACCATAGATGTCCTCAAGCGTGTTGTTGATTGCCTCGAATGACTCCGGCTGTAAGTAAATTTCTTTGTATGTAACTTCACTGTTTCTCTTTTCCATTTTAATAAGTCCTCTCTGTTATTTTAAGCTTTTCCTTCAGAACCGGCCAGGCGGATAATATCCTTGATGTCTTCTGTCAGTCTGTCATTGGCAAACTGGGACAGTTTCCAGGAATGTCCCTGATGATCCAGAGTCTTAAGTCCTTCTTCATAGTGTTCCACGTATTTATACCGGATCTCGGTACCAAAATTAATTTTTGCCACACCCAGCTTAATCGCTTCCTTCACAATCTCTTCCTTCATTCCAGTACAGCCATGAAGTACCAGTGGGATATCCGTAAATTTTCTCACTGCCTCCAGTACTTCTAAATGGATATCCGGCTCTCCTTTGTAATAGCCATGGGCATTACCAATGCCAATCGCCAGGGAATCGGGCTGGCACATTTCCAAGAATTCCTTCACTTCACAGGGATCTACAATATTCTTATTTTCCATCACTGTCCCCATATTGTCAAGACGAAGGAGTTCTCCGATTTCCGCCTCCACCGGCACACCAAAGCACTTTGCCACCTTAATTACCTCATTGGTCATAGCCGCATTCTCTTTGATAGGACTTGTGGAACCGTCGATCATCACGGAGGTAAAGCCTAACTTCAGCGCCTCCATACAAATGTCGAAATCAGCACCATGGTCCAGATGAATGGATACAGGGACTGACACCTTGTCGGCACACCACTTGCAGACCTGTACAAACCAGTCATGACCAGAATAAGCGCCAGTAGACACATAGTGCGCCAGAATGATAGGAGATTTCATCTCCTCAGCCGCACGGCATGCAGCCCATATGATATCGTAGTTTCCGCCCTGCGTGTTGAGTGCTGGAATGGCATATCCGTTTTTGGATGCCTCAATTAGATTTTCTTTGTTAGTTACAAGCATAATTTTCTCCTTTTTCTTAACCTTTTACGGCTCCAGCTACCAGGCCCTTAATCATATATTTCTGGAAGAAGAAGAATACAATCACCATAGGTATTGTGCCCACAATGGATATCGTATTGATCAGAGACCAGTCATAGGAAAGCTCGCCCAGATAGCGAAGCGCCACGCCTGCGGATAATGTCCGAAGCGAGTCTGTCTGTATGAGTGTGGATGCGTGTAAATAATCATCCCAGGACAGCAAGAATGCGTAAATGCCAACTGCCAGCATGCCAGGTTTCACTAATGGAACAACGACTCGAAACAGTGTTCCAAACCTGCCTGCTCCGTCTACACGAGCTGCCTCTTCCAGTTCTCTCGGAATCCCGTCATAGAAACTGGACATCAGCATGATAGTGAACGGCAGCTGTCCGGCAGCAATGGCCAGGATTAGTCCCGCATGGGTATTAATCAGATTAACATCTCCAAGTATTTTATACAGGGAAATCAAACGGCTGACAACCGGGAACATCTGAGCGGAGGTAAATGCAGCTATAATCCATTTATTCCATTTAAAGTGGAAACGGGACAGTGCATAACCGGAAATAATTGCCATAAAGGTTGTCAGCAGCGCGGTGGAACCGGCTACAATAAAGTTGTTCTTATAATAGGTAAAGAAATCATTATCCACAGTAAACAGATTGATATAACTCTGGAAAGTAGGATTCCTCACAATAAAGGTCGGAGGGAATTTGTACGCCTCCATATTGGTCTTAAAGGACGTCAGCAATACCCACAAAAGGGGGAACAGCAAAAAGACGAGAATTATAATTAACACCACGTATTTTATTACGCCATTAAGGATACGTTTCCGTTTCATAAGCTTTCCACCCCCTCTACATGTCTTCGCTCTTGAAGATACGGTTATAAATATAGACTACGATAATCATCATCAGCATCCAGACGGTTGTAACCGCAGCTCCTGATCCAAAGTTGTTGGAGACGAACGCCTCCCGGTAGCTTAAGATCGCCATAGTGGTCGTCGAGTTATTGGGGCCACCGCCTGTCATAGTCCAGAACAGCGGGAACTGTTTGAAGTTCTCAATAATGGACATGGATACCGTAACCTTGATTACACTCTTCATGTATGGAAGGACGATGCGGAAAAATCGCTGAACGCCGTTCGCTCCATCAATCTTTGCTGCTTCCTGCATATCCTCCGGGACATTGGCAAGTCCGGCCAGCAGAAGCAGTGTAGCAAGTGGAATCTGCTTCCACAATGCCGCTACCGATACACCAAACATGGCCGTAGCTGGATTATTTAAAATCGCAAAATCCGTAATTCTACCTTTTGTTAAGATTCCTACGAAATACTTAACCAGACCGTACTGAGGCTGGAACATCCACAACCATACAAGACCAGATATCAGTGTCGGAACCACCCAGGGAACCATCATAATACTTCGGATAAACCTTGAAAATTTCACATTGCTGTTAAGAATCAGTGCCAAAGCCATACCGAGTACGAACTGAGCAATAACCACTCCAAAGACAAACGCCAGGGTGTTAGTCATGGATGGAATCAGCTTTCCGTTGGAAAACAACTTTGTATAATTGGCGAAGTTATTCCATACCCCCGGCTGACCCGAGATAATATTTCTCACCTTATAATCGAAAAAACTTCGGTAAATTGAATCCACAACAGGAACCAGAATAAATGAAACTGTTGTGATAATGGCCGGAATCATCAGCGCGATCGCAAATATTTTATCACCCGTCTGGCTCTTCCAGAGGGATTTCTTAATACCTTTCTCCATCGTTACAACTCCCTTTATATATTTTCCCCATATACATTGATACCAGGTCCCAAAAGTCCTGCTAAGTCTCTCTGTCCGCCGCCCATAACCGGCTCCTTAGCACCATCAATTCTTGGATCCACGTACTGTAAAAACCACAGTTCCATCTGCTTCTTCATATCCTGTATCATATCCTGATACTGTTCATCTTCGATTCCGTTATGCGTCTCCCCCGGATCCGCTTCCAAATCATAGAATTCATCAGGACCATATGGATATCTATGTACCAGCTTATACTTCCTGCTCCTAATCATACGGACTGGCCCATACTCATCAAATACAACAACTCTGCCATCTTCACTCTTATGCTCCTGTCCCATCAGTGCCGGCAGAAAACTCTTTCCCGGAAGTTCATCCGCTTCGTCATTCTCAAATCCCAGATATTCCAAAAGAGTCGGCATAAAATCATATCCGCTGTGCATCTCATCACATACCTGATTCTCCGGAATATGGCCCTTATGACACATAATTAAAGGAACCTTTACAGAAGAATCATACATATTGAGCGGGAACGTACCATTTCCCTTCCCCCATATTCCATGATGACCGCAGTTAAAGCCGTTATCACTGGAGAAAATGATCAAAGTATCTTCCATCAGATTCTCCTCTTCCAGCTTCTTTAAAATACGTCCTACATTATCATCCATAGCCGTAACCGCTGCAAAATAACCGATCAGGGATTCTCTGGGCCTTTGATATCCTGCGAGTACTTCTGTCTTTGCCCACGGATGCGTCTCTCCCTGTGGACATGTTTCAAACGGACAATCCTCATAGAGATCCGTATATTTCTTCGGATGGCAGTCAATCCACGGAGAATGGGGAGCAGTATAATGCACGCTTAAATAAAATGGTTGCTTTTTATTCTTTTCTCTGTCTATGAAAGATATCGCTTCATCAGTAATAATATCAGTTATGTACCCCTCTTCCTCCACCTTTTTTCCGTCCCGGAACATTGGTGCATTATAGTAGGGGCCGCCCCCCTTCTGGTGTGCGTACCAGAAGGAGAAGCCCTTCTGCGGATGGCCGCCGTCGCCTAAATGCCATTTTCCGCTCAAGCCACAGGTGTAGCCTTCTTCGGCCAGGATATCCGTATACCCGCGGTGATCCTTTAAAAACTCAATTGCAGCCTGGGAAGCGCCTCCGTTTCCCCCGCTTAGATAATCAAGAATTCCGTGTTGTGACGGAATCTTTCCAGTTAACAGAGAAGCTCTGGCAGGAGAACAAACCGGTGACGTACAGAAAAAGTTATCAAATCTCACTCCCTGTCTCGCCAACTTATCAAGGTTTGGCGTCCGGATCTCGTAATTGCCATAACAGCCCATGGACCAGATTCCCTGATCATCCGTCAGAATAAATACAACGTTCGGTTTCTTTCCTGCCATATCTTTCTACCTCTTTTCTCTTTCTTTGATTCTTATACTATCTTTCATTCCCTATGGAAGCAGCGGCTGTACGGCCGTCTTAAATCCTTCGATCGCCGTATCCACGTCCTCTCCTCCTACCGTTACTGCCTGTGACAGTGCACAAAGTTCCAGGTTAAATTCAGATAATGTTGGGAACATGTAAACCGGTTCTGCCTTCTCAACAGAATCTCCAGCACCATTTAAAATCGGGCTGTTTTTTACAGCTTCCATATCCTTCATAGAATTTTTCGCCGGAAGAGCTGGTGCAATGTTGGCAATATAGTCATTTAATACTTCAGGTGTAATTACGTACTGGATAAAATTTTTAACTGCTTCTACATGTTCCGGTCCATTGTCCACTGCTACAAAGCAGTGAGACTGAAGTGTTGATGCACCATCACCGTTTCCGCCCTTTAGCGGCTCTGCTGCTGCTGCAAAGTTCACTACATCAGGGTTAATGGATTTTGCACCGTTAAAGCCCCATGAATTATCGTAATACATAGCCAACTGGCCAAGTGCAAATAAATTTCTTAAATCCTTCGGTTTCGCGTTCTGCGGATTGTACCCCTTCTGATCCAGAAGTTTTAACATCTCCAGGGATTCTTTAAATGCAGGATCGTCAGCAGTAAGCTTGCCATTATCGTCAATAACCTTTCCACCAAAGTTAGCTGCAAACGCCTGAATAGAAGAACCAATTACGATAACAGACGCTGTCGGCTGCCCAAACGCATATACTTTATTTCCATCATCCGTTGTCAGAGTTGATAACTTCTCAGCCATCGTAAGCATCTCGTCATATGTTTTTGGCGGCTGATTCGGATCAAGACCGGCTTTCTTAAACAATTCCTTGTTGTAGAATAAAAGGGACGGTGATACATAAAGCGGCGCTCCGTAAACCTCTCCATCGATGGAGTGTGCCTCAAGAATATTCGCATAGTAGTCATTTAAGAAAGATTCATCCAGGACGTCCTTCATCGGCATTGCCAGACCAGAATCTACCAGTGCTGGCAGCCAGATCATCTCACTGAAAACACAGTCCACACGGTCTCCGCCGCCTGCCATGTTGATAACCTGATTTAATATCTCTCCATAAGGGGCTGTTACCCATTCAATCGTTACATTCGGGTATTTCTCTTCATATCCGGCCTTTACACTGCTCCAGAACTCATCATATCCCTTTTCCAGAACGGCGTAGTTGGCAATCTTTAATGTAACCTTTTCTCCGCTTCCAGCTTCGCTCGTCTTCGTTTCCTCTTTTGCCCCTGCCTCTGTCTTCGCTTCCGTGTCTGCTGCACTCCCCGCCGTACTGCCGCCTCCACCGGAACATCCTGTGGTTAACGCCATAACACATGCAAGTGCCAGTGCTGCCAGTCTTCTTTTTTTCATTGTAATACCCTCTCTTTCCTCATTAAAATATAGTTTTTAGAGTTTCTATATTATTAGCTTGGGGAATATACACACGAGTGTATATTCCCCAATATAAAATGGTTTCCCATTTTATAATTTCATAATGCTGCGTTCGGCGCTTTTCACTTTTTTCTGTAAGTCTTTCATTTTTCTATCCCGCATCTTCCTATATTTTTTTACTTTTCAAGCGCCTTCTTAAGTGCTTTCACGAACGATCAGTTTCGTCTCAAATGTCGCATTTTCCGGCATCTTCCCCCCGATCATCTGAACCATCATATCAATAACCGTTCTGCTTATCTCTTCCCGCTGCATCTCCAGTGTAGTAAGCTTAGGAGAACAAAACTGGCTGATGCTGGAATTATCAAATCCCACAACACCGATATCCTCAGGTACGCGTTTTCCAATCCCAATCGCCGCCTGCATGGCTATACAGGCTACCATATCGTTACGTCCCATCATTCCATCCACATACTCGTGACTCCGTAAGTAATTCGCCACAGTCGCTGTCAGCTCCTCTTCCGTATGGCATCCGGCTATTACTGTACCATCACTAGCCTGCAAGCCGTGATCGTGAAGCTCATCTAAGTAACCGCTGAGTCGCAGATCTGATGGACCGCTAACATTCCCCCGCCTGCTGATTCGATCAATGTAGATTATGTTCTTTTTTCCTCTGCTGATCAGGTGGTTTACTCCTCGTCTCGCGCCGGAATACAATCCGGAAGCCAGCGTCGCCACATTCTCAGGCAGAGTATCGTGTTTCTTATGTTCAAACAGCAGTACCGGAATTCCGGCCTTACTGAAGTGTCTTACATATTCTTCCGGAAAGCTGATAGAACTGATAATAATTCCATCATACTGGCGGCTTATGACCTGCGAAACAAACTCCGGTGTATTTCGGTTGGCGCAAAGAGAAATCAGAAATCCCGCTTCATACGCATACTTATCCATCTCGCTGACAATTCTGCTGAAATATTCATTCGTGATCTGATCTGCAATGAAAAGCAGCTGATTACTTCGTTTTCCTTTTAAAGCTCTCGCCACATTGTTAGGCCGGTAGTGCAGGGCCGCAATAGCCTCTTCCACTCTCTGCCTTTTATCTTTCGCTACATAACGATTGTTATTCACGACATACGATACAATGGTTTCGCTCACCCCTGCCGCCTTTGCCACATCTGCTCTTGTGACCCGCTCACTGTTTCTCTCCATACGTTCTTTTCTCCTTGCCGCATACACTGAAACTCCAGTGCTGTACTTTTATTCAGTATACCTCTGTATGAGAAAAAGTGTCAATGACCACAGTCAGCTTTTACATCTCAATAACCGGAATATTAAGCAATGCACAGATCCCCTTCATGGCTTCCGCCACATCTTCCCAGACAATACTGTAATGGTGAGGAATTCCCTCTGCTATAATTCCTTCTATGATCTCTCTAACCGGCCGCTCCACTTTTACACTGGCTGTAACGCCTTTTGTACAGCGATCCATTGCGACTGCTTCTCCGCTGAGAAGAAAGAGTTTATATGCTCCGTCAATATTACAGAACCTGGCAACCGTCACCTTTCCAGGCTTCAGGGCCCCATAAAAAGCGGTTCCCTGTCCAGCCAGCGGATGGTTTCTGATTTCCACCTCATACTCCTTATTAAATAAAGATGGAGCTGCATTTCCACAGTGCCAGAAGGTGATTACATTCTTCTCCTCATCAATATTAATCAAATCTGTAATAAAACTTGGCTCTCCCGTGAGATAATACTCTGTCATCTGAGCCAGTTCTGCATCGACATCGCCTTCACACCCAATGATAATCCCATCATCAGCCAGCCTTCCCAACACTGCACACGGTGTCGTATGTAAATTTCCCATCTCCGGCCAGCACTTAATCGCTGCAAAATCGTAATGCTGTTCTGCCATTACATCTTTTAATGCCAGGTATAATCTGGAATGATTATCCATATGACCCTTTGGCAGGTTCTCAATATCATAAGTTTCCGCCATCTTCGCCATATCTGCCTCATATACTTCCGCCGGCAAACGATCCATCTTATCAAAAACTACTTTTAGATCGGTCTCTTCAATCTTAACTCCAAAGGTTCTTCGAATCAGTCCTTCATCGAATGCACAGTTATAAAATGCTGTCGGACGGTATCCCAACAGACCTAATGTCGTATGCTTTAAGGACTTAACCGCTCCATAGGCACGAAGAAGATTTATGACTTTCTCTGCTGCCCTATCCTCTTCCCTGCTTCCGTAAACCGTATGACAGGAGACTCCCAGCCGTCTTAATGCGGCTGCATTCATTGTCATGGAACAGAGTGCATTGGAATACAGTCTGTCTTCCCTTTCAAAGGGGACCTCATACGGTGCCCAGAGGATAATCGGTTTCTGAAGCATTTCTGCAAGATAAGAAGCTACATCATCACCAGTAAACGCCCCATATACAAGAACGATGACATCAACTTCCTGTCGCTTAAATTCTTTGACCGCCGCTTCTACAGACTCACTTCCGCTGCCAAGTTCTGGCGCACGGACTACTTTTGATTCCGGCATCTGGGCTTCGAGCCAGTCTCCGTACTCTTTATTTCTTTGCTCAGGAATCTCTCTCGGCCATCGTCCTGAACAGGTTGTTATAAAACCAATCGTTAACTGCATCATATTACCTTCCCCATTTCTTAGTAATTTGCACAATTATAATTTATATCAACTCGTGTGTATATATCATTTTTACCATAACTAAATGTCGTTGTCAATACCTTTTTTTAATTATTTTTGTTTTAGGAAATATAGCAGTCCATGCTCTCCGTCTAATGATCAAATTTTCCTATAAACAAAGCGGCAGCACGTTTCTTATTTCAGTCACGTGCTGCCGCTTGCAAAACCGTTGATACCACTGGCCTATTTTATGGCAGCAATGGCTGAACAGACTTCTCAAAATCTGCTGCCGCCGTCTGGACCTCCTCATCCCCCATCGTCACAGCCTGAGCCAGAGCGCAGAGTTCCAAATTAAAATCTGCCACTGTCGGAAACATCAAACTGGGAGAGAGATGGTTTACTGTATCCCTGGCGCCTGCCAAAAATGCGCTGTTATTCACACCCTCCATATGTTCCATGGCTTTCTTAGCCGGGTACGCTGGTGCAATATTTGTCATGTAGTCTTCCATTACTTCAGGAGTAATCACATACTGAATGAAATTCTTAACCGCTTCTTTTTTCTCCTGGCCGTTGTCAATTGCAATAAAACAGTGGGACTGTGAAACTGTCTCACCGCTTCCCCCGCCTCCAGCCAGTGGACATGCAGTAGCTGTAAAATCTGCTGCTGCCGGATTAATAGAAGTGACACCGTTGATTCCGCCAGTCTTATCATAATACATAGCCAGCTGCCCCAGTGCAAAAAGATTTCTTAGATCCTTTGCCTTTGCGTTCTGGGGATTATAGCCCTTTTCATCTAACTCCTGTAAAAATTTAAAGGCATCAACGAATCCAGTATTTTTCACATTCAGCTTTCCATCCGCATCGAATATCTCGCCGCCAAAATTCTTTATCAGCCCCTGCAGATAAGATCCCACTACAATCACCGATCCAGTTGGGAATCCGAACGCATATACCTTGTTTCCGTCAGATGACTTTAACTGTGACAACTTCTCTGCCATCACCATCATTTCGTCATAAGACTTCGGCGGCTTCTCCGGGTCCAGACCAGCCTCCTTAAAAAGTTCCTTGTTGTAAAATAATACCGGCGGAGTCAAATACAGAGGAGCTGCATAAACAGTGCCATCCATAGAATGTGCCGCTAATGCATTCGGATAATAGTCATTCAAAAAATCCGAATCCAGTACCTGATCCATAGGGGCCGCCAGTCCGGCTTCAACCAACGACGGAATCCAGATATCCTCGCCGAAGACACAATCCACTTTGTCTCCGCCTCCTGCCATATTAATAACCTGGTTTAAAATCTCGCCGTAAGGTGCTGTCACCCATTCCACTGTTATATTGGGATATTTCGCCTCATATCCCTCTTTTACATTCTGCCAGAATTCCTCATACCCCTTTTCGAGAACTGCATAATTTGCAATCTTTATGGTTACCGGACTTCCGGAATTCGATCCTGAAGTATTGGCCGTTGGAGCGTTTTCCTCTATCTTTTCGCTGGATTCCCCGTTGTTTTCCTTGTCTTTACCAGTCTTTTTCTCTGCGTTGGTATTTGCGTTGGTATTTGCCTTTGTATCTGACTCTATTTCTGCACCACTCTCCTGTGCAGTATTATGATTTGCACACCCCGTCATCACTACCAGCAGACAAGCCAGTACAAGCGCTAACCTCCTCCTTCTTGTCATAAGTTTCCTTCTCCTTTCTAAACACAGATCAACTCACAGTTTCAAATAATACGCTGAGATTCATCAGCGCACGCGGTACATGAAACGCCACCCTGTGCTTTCCCCCTTTATTTTTGCGAAGCGGCGTCCCTTCCCGATCCAGGACGGGATACCAGTCTCCTCCTTTCTCAGGTTTAAAATGCGTCTGGCAAAATTGATGAAGGTGACGAAACTGCTCGATCGAAGTCTCGTTTCCTGTCAGCACCGCCGCAAGAGCAAACGCATAAAGACTCTCACAGTTCACCCAGTCCACCTTGTCATCCGGCTTAAGTTCTCCTGTATCCGTTTTTAGTGTATCCTCTCCCTCCTTCCCATAGCAGTCAAACCGATGAATCACACCCCCATATGTCCGGTCAACTGCCACTTCAGCAGTATCTTGGATAATGCTGAGCGCACTCGAAATCACATCATCATCCATTCCTCTTGCATAATCGATACAAAACCACATTCCTTCAAAAATATGGCCAGGATTGACAATACGTCCCTCCGGAGTATCCCATACAGTCCCATCTTCTTTAAGACTTTCCAACAGATATCCGCTTTTATTTTTCCCAAAGAAATACAACAGTTTATGAATACAGAAATCAATAAATGGTCCAGTGACATCTTTTCCAAGAACTTTTTCAGCTATCATGGATGAATGAACAGCAATCATGTATGGAGAATGTCTCTCTATCCCTTTTAGCCACACATGCGGTTTTATATCCCGGAACTCAGGATCCATAATATGATTTTTCGCACGATCAAACGTCTCCCTAATCAGTTCATAATCCGTCTGGTCTCCCGATGCAGATGCATACTGTGCCAGCGCAATCAGGGCAAATAGATCCGTAAAGATGGTGGTTGTTCCTTCTATCACCCGTCCTCCATCTTCCGACACCTCATAATACCATCGGCCCTCTCCGGCGTATGCATGGTGAACCAGAAAATCACGTCCCAGCTTAGCCAGTGAAAGCCACTTATCCTCATGACCAGAATATTCATAATAGGCAGCAAACATATACGTTTGGCGTGCTTGAGCCCATATATTCTTACGCCTGGAAACCAGTTCCCAATCCTCGCCGAAATCGGTTATATAACCGCCGGTCGGGTCCACAGTATGCTTCGCCCACTCTTCCATAATATCTGAGAGCTGACTTCTATACATGGCAGCCAGTTCCCTGGCTTCTTCGCTTTTTATTCCCGTTTCCATACTAATCCTCTCTGAACGTACTTAATCAAGAATCATTTCTGCAGCCTTCTTAAAGTCTGCGATTGCCTTGTCCACATCCGTTTTTCCAACGGTTACCGCCTGAGCCAGTGCACAGAGTTCAAGATTTAAATCACTGTTCTGCGGAATGAAAACCTGTGTCTTTGTATTTGCCTCAGAACCGGCAGCTCCCTTTAAAATCAGACTATCATCCACCGCGTGTTCCATAGATTTCTTAGCCGGGTATGCAAGCGTCTCATTAGACATACGGTAACTTAGATTATCATTCGTTATGATATATTCAACAAGCTTTTCTACAGCTTTCTTTCGTGCTTCTCCATTATCCACCATCATCAGGCAGTGGGACTGTAAAATACTCTGTCCCGTACCGCTACCGCCTTTTAAAGGCTTTGCTGTAACCGTAAATGCTTCCGATTCCGGATTAATCGGTTTTATACCTGCAAATCCCCATGATTGATCATAATACATGGCAAGTCTGCCCAGAGCAAATAAGTTTCTCAAATCCTTCAGCTTTGCATTCTGTGGGTTATAGCCTTTCTCATCCAGAAGCTTCAGCATTTCAAAGGCCTGCTTAAATCCTTCATTGTCACAGCTTAACTTTCCATTTTCATCGAGCACCTGGCCTCCAAAATTGAATACCATGCTCGTCAGGGAAGCACCCGATACCGGCACCGATGCCGTAGTCTGACCAAATGCATATACCTGATTTCCATCTGCGTCCTTTAATTCAGAAAGTTTCTCTGCGCACTTAAGCATCTCCTCATAGGTAGTCGGAGGATTCGATGCATCCAACCCGGCCTGCTCAAACAAATCCTTATTGATGTACAAAATATACGGTCCTACATATAATGGAAGAGAATAAAGCACATGATCAATCGAGTGTGCTTCCAAAACATTAGGATAGAAATCCGCCAGATACTCCGCCGACATAATGTCTGATACCGGACATGCTATTCCCGAATCCGCCAAAGTTGGAGTCCAGTCCAATTCACCAAAAATCAGGTCAACATTCTCGCCGCCTCCTGCCATATTAATAACCTGCTGCACCATTTCCCCAAACGGTGCCGTAATCCATTCAATCGTTATATTGGGATTCTCTGCTTCAAAATCTGTTTTAATCTTTTCCCAGAAGGCGCTGTTTCCTTCCTCCAACACCGCGTAATTAGCAAACTTAATTGTAACCGGCTCCTCCTGGCTCTTCGTATTTTCTGTGTTTGGAACCTCCTTCTTGGCCGTCTCTGCCTGGCTTTCTTTTGTTTCCTTGTTAACCGGCACCTCAGTTGTTTCTTTTCCCCCTTTTTGACAGCCCGCTGTAAAAATCATTGTACAGGCAAGTGCAAGTGCCATCCATCTTCTTTTCTTCATGTAGATCCCCTCTCTTTCTTAGTACATAACCCCAATTTTGTGCTTCCAATATACACACGTGTGTATATCAGTTATATAAAATGGTCGACCATTTTATTTCTTAAGTATAAATTTAATACACGTTTTTAAATTATGTAATTGAATATTCGCATATATAGCATTTTGCATAATCAGTTTATTATAAATACGTGTGTATACTACATATTTACCACACACTAAATGACTTGTCAATATCTTTTTTATATTTTGAGTAATAGTGCTCATATTAATATAATATTTTTCTTTTTTATGCCACATTTTTCAAAATCAATAAAGGGGTGATAAATATCCTTTCTTTCCCTTAAACTTTGACATTCCTATCGCAACATCTTTCCCTTGATATAAAATGCCCCATACAGGATTCATTACATTTCAACTCCTGGGCGGGGCAGATGCGAAAACTCACCTTCTCTTAATTCATCATAATTTGATCAGACGAGGTATTAATAACAGGGGCAGATACAATGGAACAGACAGGGATACATATGAGTATTCATACCAGCCACTGTTGGTCACAGTATCCAGTACTCCTTTTTTATCCTCCTAAAAACCGGATGCCGTACTTATACCCCCATGGAGGGCATCCGCTATCCCGAATCAAAGCTTGCCTTATACTACCCGGTCAGGCAGCAGTTTGGACTCTGCTCTCAGATGACAGAGAGTGTATTTAAGACCGTCCTTGCAAAATATAAATCCATGAAAAGCAATGGACACCCTTTTCGAAAGTATCTTTTTGAAACTTCGAGTATGATCTTGTCTGGAACCGGGATTACTCCATATCGGATCAGTCCGTTAGCTTAAATACCCTTTCCGGCAGGTTACATATCTCCTTTGAATCGAAAGGGATAGAACACTGGCTGCGTGCCGGCGGACGCTTTGGCACTGCCAGGCTGATTCGGAAAAACAGGAAATATTATCTGCATATTCCAGTCACCCTGTAAGTAGAGAACAGGAATATCTTAAACCATATCGTTGGAATTGATCGCGCGAAAGCCCTTGCCCTGCGAAAACGCCTGCAGACATGGGACAAAATCAGCAAAGTGGAAACTGAAGAAGCTCCGTGAGAAAGCCCCCCTTTTTCGTACGTAATGGTCTCCCAGGCATTCCGACAGTTCCATGAGACGCTGGAATACAAAGCCGCACTGTCGCAGTCAGAAGTCCTTGCGGCAGCCCCAAAGAGCACCAGTCAGAGCTGTCCGGTCTATGGGAATACAACAAAAGCTAACCGCTACAGAAAGAGACATGAATCACATGTCGTATTACGTGTAATTGACGCTGTTCGCAATATTGAATATGTATCACCGAAGCCCTCCCTGCACCACAATCACCACTCCCGCAAATGCCATAAACCCATACACACACTTTCTCATAACATCAATGTTGATCTTCTTAACAATCCTGCTTCCAAGGACACATCCGGTTAAGATGGCAGCAATCCCGACCCCCATCAGAGGGATCAGTGATACAGTCAGAAAGCCATTGCAGATCCTGGATATCAGGTTAAAAATTACCGTGAAGGAAAAAAATGCATTCAGGGTTCCTAAATACTCTTCTTTTGTATCCGTCGCTGCCAGATAAAACAGACTGGCCGGCGGCCCGCTGATTCCAAATAAACCGCCGCAGATGCCAGCCAGAGCGCCGCATCCAAGCTTCATAAAGAATGTCGGTTTCACCGAAAGTTTGCCTGAAAAGGCAAAGAAGTATACCGACAGTAAAATCAGAAATACACCGAAAAATCCTTTCAGCTTTCCCGCGTCCACATAGGCGGAACCATGGATCGCCAGTGTGCTGGTAACCAGATAAACGGCGGCCGGTATCAGGATGCTTTTATAATGCACCGCCTTACGGTATCTCCAAAACATGGAAAATGACAGTGTCATGGTTATGACATCGCTAAGTGCCGGGGCCGCCGTCATATTTAGTATAAGCGGAAGAAAAATCATGATGATTACTGCACCGCCAAATCCTGTAACTGCCTGCACGAGTCCTCCGCAGAAGGAGGAGAAAATTACTATTAGTATCTGTTCCATCGCATCTCCTTTGCTGGTTGCTGGGCACCTCAGTTCCGCTGCCCGCTGGTCCGCAGTGCACCTCAGTTCCGCTCCGCTCCACTTCGGTCACGGGCTTCGCCCTATGAAAAAAGCCAAAGGAAAATTTGTTTATGTGCGAGCACAACACAAATTTTCCTTTGGCTTTTTTCGCACTGCTCATTGCTAACGTGCAAATTGATAAATATTGTAAATATTGATAAATATGATCACAATCATTAAAATGATGAATAACTTGTCGACCACTTTGGAATCAATTTTTTTATTGATGATCCGGCCGCTCATTCCGCCCAGAATGCCGCCGATTACCATGAGCACTAGAAGCCACATGGTGAACTCTGGTACGGTTCTGGTGACCAGGGAATTTATCAGGCTGGTGATTTGGGAGAAGAGAATGATGTATAGGGAATTCTGGGCCGCTGTTTTTGTCTCCATCGAGAAGAAATAGAACAGGACAACCAGATTGATCGGGCCTCCTCCGATTCCCAGGAAGGAGGAGAAAATTCCCAGCACGATACCTATGACGATACATAATGCCGCATTCGTCACGTGAAGCGTTTTTATCTTATCCTTTTTTAGCGTATAAATTAGAGTTCCCAGTGTGATAATGAGCAGACATCCTGCCTGAACTGCTCCCACCATATCTTTATTCACAAACATGTCGGAAAGCGCCTGGAACATGGATTTTCCAACTACGCCTCCGATCGCGGCACCAATCGCTAAGGGTGTCCCCGTCTTCATGTCAATCAATGATTCCCCGCTCATCTTTCCCTTGATTACGGAATAGCAGGTCATGGCCAGCACCGTGCAGCCTGACAGGAAACTGATAGTTGAAACGCTTAAGACTCCAAATGCGTCAAGCGTAGGCTTTATGATGACACCTCCGCCAATTCCACAGATCGCTCCTGCTATGGATGCCCCGAAGCTGACAATCCAGAATAAAATATAAAGATATCCACTCATTATCTAACCGTCTCTTTCTCACTCATTTTTATATATTTAGTAACACTCTTTCCCCTTAACAAAGGTGCGCACAACATTACATTCCTCATCTAAAAATACGAGATCCGCATCCTTGCCTGGCTCGATGGAGCCTACCCGGTCATAGACACCAATCAGTCTGGCCGGATTCTCTGTCAGCATAGGAATGATATCCGTCAGAGAACGGCCCGTAAATTCCAGAAGATTCTTAAGCGCCTTTCCGGTTGTCAGCGTGCTGCCTGCGCGGGTTCCGTCGGTAGCCAGCTTCGCATCGCCGTCCACTACCACCACGTCATTGACTCCCAGCTTATAATTGCCATCCGGAAGTCCGGCGGCCATGATGGAATCCGTGATCGCAACCACACGGTCCAGCCCCTTAATCTTAATGATAAAACGGACTGTGCCCGGATGAAGGTGTCTGCCGTCACAAATCATTTCACAGTACACATCGTCATCCTCCAGTACAGCTCCCCAGATCGCCGGGAAATGCTGATGCAGCAGCTTCATGGCGTTGCCGGTATGAGTTGCCCCTAACGCACCGTTTTGTATGGCTTTTCGCGCCGTATCATAATCCGCGCCTGAATGGCCGATGGCAACCTGGATGCCCAGGCTCTTGATGTAGGGGATGAAATCTACGATGCCTTCCACCTCAGGCGAAACCGTAATATAGCGGACCTCCCCTTCCGCCTCTTCCTGATAAGCCTTTAAAAGCTCCATGTCAGGCTTCTTTAAGAGGTGCTCCGGCATGGCTCCTTTGTAATCCGGACATAAGAATGGTCCCTCCAGATGGATTCCCATCAGATTCGCACCATGATGCTCCGTCTTCTTCCATTCTTTATACATATCGATGGCCTGCATCGTCTGCTCCTTCGTATCCGTAAGGACGGAACAGAGCCAGCTGGTCGTTCCCTGCGAAGCGAAGAAACGGCAGATTTTCTCAAAGCCTTCCGCGTCCGCCCCATTGACGTCCACGCCGACCGCTCCGTGGGTGTGAATATCAAGGAAGCCGGGAACCACACGGCTTCCGCCGGCATCAATCACCTTGTCACAGGACTCATCTCCACAGCCGCCCATACGGGCAATCCGGCCGTCCTTCAGCAGAAGATCCAGCGTCTCAAAACGGTGGTTGTGATAGACAGATGCATTTTTAATCAATGTTTTCACTAAAAAACCCCCTTCCATAAATTAGTACCGTCCGGCGTAAATACGCCAGTCAGCACTGGGTTAACTGTATAAAGCAATACCCCGGGCATTACTTAGAACGGCCCGTCAGCCACAAGGTTCTGCCGCTGTAAGGCCGTTCCGTCATTGTTTTAATCAGAAATCATCAAACACCCTTTAGTGGTGCATATGAGCCGCACAGGCACAGTCTTCCGCGCCCTTTCCCTCATATACGTCATCCTTCATCATCAGATGAACGGCTCCCAGCTTAAATGTCTGCGGAAGAGCAAGAATGTTCGGATTCGGTCCTACAAATTTCTTCTTTGCATCCTCCAGCGCCTCTTCGATGGTTGCTCTCGTCTTAAGTCCCATTCCTCTTGCATATCCCGGATCCTGAGCGCCGCAGAGATAGATTGCGGAAGTGTTCATCTCTGCAATGTGGCCGCAGCTGATCATGGAGAAGCCGTGGAATGGATGGAACGCGTTGCAGTAACGATACTTTCTGATATACTCCTCATTGGTTGCAAAGTACTCGCCATAGCGGTTCATATCCGGAAGTGTATTCATATAGTCGTGCTGGAACATATCGTACATCTCTCTAAGATACGGCCACAGTTCATCATGGAAGTATCCGTTGCAGAGAGAAGCGCAGATAATTACACAGTTATCGCTCATGATTCTCTTATGTCTGATGACCTGGGCGGAAATAGCCTGAAGCAGCATGATCGGATTGGTTCCCATGCCTTCTCCGTAGTGGAAGAACTGAGGCATACCAAACACCATAACATCGTACTTCTTCTCTGCCCACGGCACATACGTTCTCTTGTCTGCCATGATCCAGGAGTGAGGCTGCATTACCTTTGCGTATCCGCTGTTGATCTCAATCTGTCTGGATTTCGTATCGAGAACCGCGTCACAGCAGAAGAATTTCTTGCCCATGCATTTCTCCATGTGCTGTCCGATCTCGTCAAACTTTGTTCTCATCAGTGACGTACCGCTGACCGGAGTAAAGTCCTTCCGGTGCATAACCTCCGGCACATGGTGGGAGGCGATGGAACGCCAGTGCGTAATTCCTGTCGCGCAGTGCTTGTAGCCGCCTGAATATCCGCCATAAGGATTCCCCTGTGTATGGCCGATCAGAATAGCGACATCACTGTCGTAAACATACTTATTCATCAGAACAGGGTCGCCTCTGTCCGTGGTTCCTAAATCTACCAGATGATCGTAATCCTCGCTGTCGTGATTGATGATCTGATGGGTATGCCAGAACTCATGGAACAGCTCGTCGCCCAGAATATTATGAATCTCCTGCTCTGTATTCTTCCGGTGAAGGCCGTTGGAACAGATCAGTAAAATATCTTTTTTCTCCACACCAGCCGCATACAGTTCGTCCAAAATCAGTTTAATGGAAATCTTGCGGTGGGACGTCGGCTGCTCTCCGCCTTTTACACGGTCCGGGAAAATAATGGTAACCTTGGAGCCCTTATGCGCCAGTTCAGAGAGAGGTTCCATACCCATAGGGTTTCTGATGGATTTTAAAGTCTCCTCTACCAGACGGTCCTCCGGAATGCATGCCGGATCCGGCACGGTCTCACCCGGAATAAAGATGTCAGTTGTATCGGGAAGTTCTGCCGCCATAAGGCCGGCGCCGTATTCAAATGATAATTTCATATAAATTTCCTCCTGCTTTTGATTTGCAATCAATGTCCCATGTAGGTTTTAATGATTTCCAGATACTCTTCCGGGTAAAATCCAATCTCTCCCTGGAATCTGGTCAGTGCGATAAGCCCGCCGTCCATTACCGGAACGGAAGCCAGCATCTCTGCATTATCCACCTTTAATCCACCGCCGTACACAACATCGCATCCATCGGTGATTTCCTTAATATAAGTGCCGATCATGGTGATATAGTCCTTATCCGGCGGAATCTTTCCAGGTCCGATGGCCCAGATCGGTTCATACGCAATGGTAACCAGGCTCTTATCCACGCCTTCCAGGCCGACAGTAATCTGCTCCTTTAATACCTCTTTCCATCTCTCCTGCTCTTCAGAGGACTCTCCGATACAGTATAACACAGACAGACCGGAAGAAACAGCCTTTTTTATCTCCTGATTCAGCAGACGGTTCACCGCCTTTGTATCCGTCACTCCAGCTTCCGCCAGGATTCCCGCCTTGTCTTTTCTCTCTTCACAGTGGCCGATAATTGTCGTGGTGCAGCCGATGGCTTTCGCCGCGTTAGCCGTCCTGTTGGTGGTAAATGCGCCGAAATTGCCGTAGGCCGCCGTATCGTCGCGGTATACGCTCTGGCATCCAACCTTAACCGGGCTGTCCTCACACAGTGCGCCTGCGGCCGGAATCAAGTGGGCCTCCGGAAAATACATGGCAAATTCCACGTCTTCACCGGCATATTTTTTTAACTGCTCCTGGGTATTGGATACAATAAAGCTTCCCCACTCTCCAATGGGTGCAATGCTGTTTACCCCGCCGTATTCCTTCGGAATATCAAATCGTTTTAAATTCAAAAAAATGTGTTTCATCGAATCCCCTCCTTTTAATCACTGAGCATGCTGCTCATATAATTCCCTAAAATCAATAAAGTCTCTCAGTTCCGGTCCGATCAGAGGTCTGCACCAGCGAATAAATTCCTCTGTCACATCATTGCCTCGTTCGTTCATGCAGGACTCCGGAATGGTCCGTTCGTACATCATGACTTCCTTAATCGGTATCATCTCTGTGTGCATACGGTATACACCGTCAGCCTTCTCCGCCTCTTCATCACGGATAAATCCAACCATGACGCCGCTCTGGCCCGCTACTGCCGCCTTTAACGCCTCGCTTCCTGCCAGAACCGCTTCATCCCGGTCCACGGGAGACTGCCATGCAATCGACGCCCTTCCACAGATACCCGGCTTTTCGCTTCTCGCCTTAATTCCCAGCTTCTTAATGACCAGTTCTGCTAAATAGGCGCTGACATCTCCATAATACGTGGCCCTTTCCGTCTTGAAGATCGGAGGAACAATTGGCTCTCCCGCTTCATTTTTCAGGCCCTCGCTGACGACTACTACAACTCCGCCCTTTTCTTCATGGATGCGTTTTACATCCTCTAAAAATTCCGCCTCATGAAAAGGCCGTTCCGGCAAATAGATCAGATGCGGGGCATCCCCAGGCTTTTTCCTGGCCAGCGCCGATGCCGCAGTGATCCAGCCGGCATTCCGTCCCATGGCCTCAATGATGCATACGTGAATCGGAAGGGATTTCACATCTACGCCTACCTCGGCGGTCGTGGCCGCTATGTATCTTGCTGCACTTCCATAGCCCGGCGTGTGATCCGTAATTGCGATATCGTTGTCAATGGTTTTGGGAATTCCAACGACACGGATATCCTCATTCTTACAAACCTCGTAAACACGTCCGCATGTATCCATGGTTCCATTTCCGCCATTTAACAGCACATACTTAATCTCATACTTCTTAAAAATGGCGACCATAGCCTCGTAATCTTCCTGCTCCAGCGCATACCGGGACGATCCGATCGCCGTGGCCGGAGTTTCCAGAAGCAGCCTCAGTTTCTCCTCCGGGAATTCCAGAAGATCTAAAAAACGCTCCTTCAATATCCCTTCGCTTCCCCCAATCGCTGCATAAACCTTATCAATTGTTCCGATTTTCTTCGCTTCCTCTATTACTCCGTAAAGGGAAGAATTGATAACCGCCGTTGGCCCGCCTCCATGGACAATCAAAACATTTTCCGCCATGCTTTTCCACCTTTCTTCTTTTTGTTTCTTTTTATGTTTTTGCGTACTTCAATGACTTTATATTAACACATTTCAGAGGGAATTTGCGAAGTTTTTACTCAAACGTTTGCGTGCAGATATGGAGTTTGTATGATGAAATAAAAATAAGTTTTATGGGATTTATTTGTGAGCAGATGGTCTATGATATGAGTTATAAGTACCTTTAATTTATGTTTCTTATACTTATTATTGCTGTATTTTTATGGATATGCTATACTACAAAAAGGAAGAACCGTGTTACAGGGTGGTGTTGGCCTTCATTCTTTAGAATGGAGGTGATGTCTATGAAATTCGATTTTAAAGACCTGATGGCCTTTGGAATGTTTATTCTAGCGTTGCTGACATTTATGTATTTGATCTGTCACTGACCTACATAGAAAAACCACCCCTGAACTTTGGCCGAGCGACGAGGTGGCATTTTCTAAACTCTCATAAGGTCAACCCACCTTGTGGGTGGTTTTTCCTCTTTGTATCTACAATATATCATATTCCCATCAATATTTCAAGGATGCTTTTATATTTTTACTCTTCTGCGGAGTATTTTCTCTCAATCTCCCGATTTTCTTTCGAAGAACGGTAAATATCCAGAACAAGCCCCAGTGTACGTTTCGCATCCTCAGGGTCTGTCTGTACCGGGGTTCCTTCCCTTAGACAGCGGTAAAAATCCCGGATCTGAACCTCGTGATAATTTCCCCAGTACGCCTCTCCTTTTACCTCCGGCCCGACGGATGGAGACACGGTTCTTGGCTCCCGGCCCTTCAACCGAATGACTACTTCATTCTCTATTAAAAGTGCCGTTCCATGTTCCCCGCTTATCTCTACCCGGATGGGGCTGTTACTGGTGTAGTAATTGCAGGCGAAAAACGAATAAACCGCACCGTTTTCAAATGTAATGGCTGCGTCCGCCACGTCCTCCACCTCAATATTAGTCAGGATTCTCCGGTCAATATGACCTTTCACCTTTACCGGTTCGCAGCCCATCAGATAACGAACCAGGTCCAGACTGTGGATGGCCTGGTCGATGACCACACCACCGCCCTCCTTCTCCCAGCTTCCCTTCCAGTCACATTCATAATAGGAAGGCGGCCGCCACCAGTTCAGCGTGGAGAACGCACCTGTGATCCGTCCAAATTCCCCATTCTCTATCATTCGCTTCACTTCCTGAATGCCTTCAATATAACGATTCTGGAATATGACGCCTAACTGCCTTTTATTTTTCTTCGCTGCCGCAATCATCGCATCAGCATCTTCCAGTGACAGCGCGATAGGCTTCTCCGTCAGCACATGAAATCCGGCTTCCAGACATGCAATTACATGCTCCTTATGTAAAAAATGGGGAGTCAGAACGTGAACCACAGACAGCGGCTGCCTCAGCATATCCTCCAGCCTGTCGGAATAACCACAACCGGGAAACGCTGCGGCCAACTGCTCCGCCCGGCTTAATTCCTTATCCACTGCAAAGACGAGCTCCGCTTCTTCCTTCATATTCTCAAACACGGCCCTGTAAACCGACGAAATCCTGCCACATCCAATGATACCTGCTTTTATCTTTTCCACTTAATTACGAATCCTCACTTATTTTATTCAATACTTACTCCTTGATAAAGAACTGTTTGATTGCCAGAGCAGCCCCGCCTCTGGCACCCGTGAAGGGATTAAAATCGATAAATTCAATCTCGATCTCCTGGTCATTCAGACCAAAAATGTGTTTCTTCGTCTCTTCCAGAAGCCGCCTTCGGTTTCTCTTCACCTTCATGATATAGCCATCCACAATAACAAGCGGCGGGCTGATCAGGTTGATGATATTCGCCAGCGCCACGCCGAGGTACATGACAGCCTCCTCCATGATTTTCACCACCAGCGTATCATTGCATTCCTCCGCCATGATGACGTCCTTCATGGTCATATCCGCCGGGTCGGGACACAGCTCTGTCAGCATCGTGGAGGCGCCTGCGGATACAGCCGCTTTACACCGCTTGAGAATCGCCCGTTCACTGGCCATCTCCTCCAGACAGCCGTTGTGTCCGCAGGTCTCGCATTTCGGACCGTTGATTTCCACTACCATATGGCCGGCCTCGCCTGTGCTGGCATTTTCCCCTGTAATCATCCGGTTCTTTACCAGCAGAGGACATGCAATACCATAGGAAATCAGATAGTAAGCAAAGGAATCCGGCCTCAGCGTCTTTCCAAACATCTCTTCTCCGGCCGCCCTTATTCTGGCGTTATTTTCAATGAGTACCGGGACCTCCAGCCTTCTCGTCAAGTCTCTGGCTATATTTTTATTATTCCAGTTTGTCTTGAAGCTTTCCCTCAGGACACCCGCCTTCGCTTCCACAAAGCCCGGCAGGCCCACGCCTACGCCCAGGATCTTTTCCATATCCACTCCGCTCCCGGCGATCAGCTTATCAATACTCTGCGCAAGCGCGTCCATTTCCTCCACATACTCCCCATTCATGGGAGGATATTTCACACTGATTTTCTCATTTCCATGGAGATCCAGCATGCAGATTGCCGTCTGATAGGGATTTAACTCCACTCCGATGGCATATCTGGCATCTTGAACAAAATCAATTTTTACCGGTCTGCGCCCCAGGGAACGCTCTTCCACATCGGAAGCGTCCGCCGGGAACTCATACACCAGCCCTCTCTCGATCAGGGATGTCACGTTCGTCGTAATCGTAGGCGGAGTCAGTGACAGCATCTCTGCAATCTTCCCTCGCGATATAGGGCCGTATTTATAGATAATTTCTTTAATCAGAGCCTCGTTCTGCTTCTTGACTCTTGGCAGATTTGTGCCGCGTGCAGTCATCTCCCCCTCCTTCCTGTCTCAGCCTTTAATCCCGGAGAAAGTAATTCCTTCGATAAACCGCTTCTGGACAATAAAGTAAATGATAATAACCGGCAGGGTAATCATCAGCGCCGTAGCCATCAGAAGCGACCACTCTGTCTTATACTGCGTGGTAAACATCTGCAGCCCGATGCTGAGCGTATACCGCTTCTCATCGCTTAAGTAAAGCAGCGGTCCTAAAAAGTCGTTCCAGGAGTTCATAAACCGGAACAGGGCTACCGTCAACACGCCCGGCACGACCAGGGGCAGCATAATTTTCGCGTAGATATAGAATTCCGAGGCTCCGTCCACCCGCGCCGCATCTTCCAGATCGTGGGGAAGATTCATAAAAAACTGGCGCAGTAAAAAGATCATGAATGGCCTTCCGAAGAAGGACTGGATAAACAGAGGCACATACGTTCCGGTCAGACCAATTTTATTAAACAGGATAAAGGTCGGAACCATCGTGACCTCCTGGGGAATCATCATAACCGCTATGGTGATAAAAAACAGCAGTTCACGCCCCTTCCACTCCAGCCGGGACAGCCCATAGGCCACTAAGGGGCAGGCAACCACCGTTCCCAGCACATCTAAAACCGCAATCACAGTTGTATTGCCCATATAGCGGAAAAATGGAATATAGTTTATTGCCCTGGCAAAATTCTCCCACATAACCGGCTTCGGAATCCAGATCGGCGGATTCACAAGTACCTGCTGATCCGATTTGAGTGCAGTGGAAAGCATCCAGATAAAAGGAAGCAGGAAGAAAAACCCCAGCCCAATCAGAATCAGATGGATTGGAAGCTTTTTTAACCGTTTCATCATAAAATCCCTCCTATTTGTAACGATTCAGCCGTGCATCTTCTTGTTTTCGAAAAGCACGAAAACAAGAAGCCCGGGCGTTCCGCCCTATGTCAGTTTGTACAAAAAAGTGCTTATACAAGCGAGCTTGTAACACACTTTTCCATACAAACTGCCGCACGGCTGAATCGATACTTCTATTCTTGATAATGCACCCATTTTTTGGAAGTACCGAAGATCACAATGGTGAGAACCAGAATGATCAGAAACAGTATCCAGGCCATAGCCGATGCATACCCCATGTGCATGTAGCCAAACGCATTGTTGTACAAATGCATGACATAAAAGGTAAGGGAATTAACCGGATTGCCTTCGCCGCCCGTAAGGGTATAGGGCAGTGTAAAGGTCTGCAGGGCGTTAATAACGCCCATGACCACATTGTAGAAAATAACAGGTGTCAGCAGCGGCAGGGTGATGTTGCGAACCCGCTGAAACAGGTTCGCACCATCGATCTGCGCCGCCTCGTAATACTCAGGGGATATATCCTGAAGGCCGGCCAGATTAATGATAATGGCCTGCCCGATTCCCCAGGAAGCGATCAGCACGAGTGCCGGCTTTGACCAGGTTTCACTGGCCAGCCAGGGAATCGATGCAATTCCAATCTTATTAAGCAGACTGTTAATGATGCCATAATTGGAATCCAGCAGCCAGCGCCACACCGTGGCAGTAGCAACGACCGGCACCAGCGTAGGAATAAAGAAAACGGTGCGGTAGAGACCAATTAACCGGATCCTGGAATTCAGCAAAAGCGCAATGACAATTCCAAGAATAATATTGACGGGAACACTGAGCGCCGTGAAATACAGGGTGTTCCAGATACTCTTCCAGAACAGGTTATCCCTCACAAGTTCTTTGTAATTTGCCATCCCGACAAAGGTTCCTCTGTTTAACACACTATAGGATGTAAAGCTGTAGTAGATAGAGGAAAGAAGCGGGTAAGCATAAAACAGGAGCAGGCCAAGAATCCACGGTGCCGTAAACAATAACCCCATCCTCGATTTATGGGCCTCAATACCACTTTTCTTAACAAACCTTCCCTGCGCATGCCGTACATTGCTGCCACTCTTCAATGGTAATCACCTCTTCTCATTCAAGTTTCTTCAGTTCTTCATTGATGGAGACATCCAGGGCTTTCATCAGGTTCTCAGGCGTATCCTTTTTATTCAGCGCCGAATCCAGTACCTGGTTTAAGTTATCCCACAGCATCTGTCCGACAGGTACCGGCGGGCGAATTTTCGCAGTAGATATGTAGTCCATAAATGCCTTATAGTTATCTTTGGAGCCGAATACCTTCTCCGACACGCTCTTACACGGAGACAGACTGGCGCTGTCTTCCGCCATGACGGTCTGCGCTTCGTCGCTCAGTATGTATTTCATGAAATCCATGGAAAGCTCCTGATTGCCTGCCCCGCGTGGGATTACGAACGCCCAGCCTCCTGCCCATGTCATATGTTTTCCCTCTTCCTTACTTGGGATCGGGCAGATTCCATAGTTCAAATCCGGGTTATACTGCGCCATGTTGGCAATATCGAAGTTTCCTTTAACCGCCATGGCCACCTGTCCGGTCACAAACGGATCCTGCGCTCCGGTACCGAGCCCAGCTGCAAATTCCACAAAGCTCTTTCCGCCAAATTTGTCAGCAACATCCACTTCCCACTGAAGCGCTTCGATATTCTCCGCCTTTGCGATTGTCAGCACATTGGCGTCGGCATCGTAGAAGTCCCCGCCAAAGTTCCAGCCCCAGGTATAAATCGGTTTACCCGCAAATAACCACGGAATGATACCAACCTGCTTATAGGTACTGCCATCCATAATTGTCAGCTTTTCCGCTGCTGCATTTAACTCCTCGATCGTGGAAGGCGGATTCTCAGGATCCAATCCCGCAGCCGCAAATAAGTCCTTGTTATAGAAAAGCGCACGGGTATCTCCATTGTAGGGAATCGAATAGGTGCTGCCCTTGTACTGGGAACCAGACCTGGCCCAGTCGTAAATACCGTCAAAGGAGGTGCCGGAAGCCGCCATTAAATCGTCCAGCTTTACAAGCGCATCCTGCTGGGCCCAGGTCGCAACCTGGAAATTATCCAGCAGTGCCATCTCCGGCGGGCTTCCTGCGGCTATGGAAGCCATCAGCTTATCCATGGTCTGTGTGTTGCCGCTGGCCTTATTGGCTACAAACTGAAGATTAATCTCTACATTCTTGTCATTCGTCTGGTTGTACATATTGACAACCTTTTCCATCGCGTCCGTTCCCGGACCGGCGCCCCAGGTATGCCACACGGTCAGAACTGTCTTTTCCCCCTTTGGACTCTCTCCTTTCGGACTCTCTCCCTCCGTATCCTTTGCCGCTCCAGTTGTCTCTCCTGCTGAAGCCTTCGCAGACTCTGTTTTTCCGGAATTATCTCCGCTGGATGCTGCCTTACCTCCGGCGCAGGCCGTCAGGGATGAGGCTGCAAGTAATGCGGCCATGCATGCGGCGAGTAAACGTTTGTTTTTCATATGAAATACCTCCTTATTTACCTTCTATATTTTACATAAAGAAAGAACTGACATGATCTCTTGTCTTTAAGATTCCCCGTTTCACCTTATCCTCGGTGCCTTCCCAGACCGGATCCTCGTGCTCGATGCAGATGGCCCCCTCATACCTGATCTCATAAAGAGCATCCACAATCCGGCCCCAATCCAGTTCTCCCAGCCCCGGCAGACGGTGTCTCCACCATTTCCCATTCTGTAAAACGCCGGTTTGTGCCAGGGCCTCCCGATCTACGACGGTATCCTTGGCATGGACATGGAAAATCCTGTCGGCAAACTGATAGATGTTTTTATACGGATCAATGAACTGCCAGACGAGATGAGACGGATCGTAGCAGAGCCCCAGCTGCTCACTGTCCACCGCATCAAAAACATCTTTCCACAAGTCTGGTGAGGTGGCAATGTTGCCCATCATGGGGCAGTTCTCGTAGCAGAGCTTAACCCCATATTTCTCCGCCAGCTCCACAAACTGCTTCGCCAGTTCCACCACAGCAGGCAGACTCTTCTCCGGAGCAAATCCCATACCGCCAAAGGATTCCGCCGTAACACCGGTGGAACACACAATCTTTTCGATTCCCATCTCACCGGCAAACCGGATCCGGTCCCGAAGAGCGCTGCAGTGAAACTCCGCCTCCTCCTTGTCCCTGCTGAGGAAATTACGGCAGTAAATCATGGTCCCAACCGATACCTTTCCTTCCCCCAGAACAGCGTCGAACTGTTCCTTGTCGAGAGGAATCGCCGGCCCCACATCTAACTCGCAGATCCCGTTTTCCCAGGCCCAGTCAGCAATGGTCTTCAAATCCCTGATCCCGACACCGGTCAGGCTGTTTGTTAAAAGGCTCATTCTCATAATCTCTTTCCTCCTTATATATGAATAGTTTTACCGGTTTCGCAGGCCAGTAAAATCTTATCCAGCAGGTCCTGAATATAGAGCGCCCGGTCAAAATTGCGGTCTGGCCGTTCCCCTGTCTGAATACAATGGATGAAATCATTGATTTCGGCAAAAAACCATGGATCTGTCACCAGATCTGCGTCGACGGAGATGACCTCCGGCTTGCCTGCATATCCACCAGACTTTTCCTTAAACCAGACTTCCACTTCCGCAGGCCGGTCGTCCCGGAAAAGCATCATGCCGCCTTCTCCGTATATCTCAATGGTATGTCTCGCCACGCCCAGCCGGCTCGCTACAAAGGAAGCCAGTGTTCCACCCTCAAACCGGAGGTTAAATGCGGCGGAATCGTCGTTGCTTACCTGGCCCTGTCCCGGGTCAAATATCTCATCCCTCTCCGGAATGGAGCAGGAGACGAAGCCATTTACCTCGGAAACCGCTCCCTGAGACCCGTCAAACATCCAGTCGCACAGATCAAGCATATGGCAGCCAAAATCAGCCAGCGCCCCTGTGCCGGAAAGCTGCTTCTGCATACGCCATTCCAGCTTCACCCCGGGATTGGCAATCCTGCATCCGCCCAGTGTTTCCCGATATGTAAAAATCTTTCCCATCTTACCG
Organism: Hungatella sp.; assembly: GCF_046966825.1. Classification (NCBI taxonomy): domain Bacteria; kingdom Bacillati; phylum Bacillota; class Clostridia; order Lachnospirales; family Lachnospiraceae; genus Hungatella; species Hungatella sp. The sequence continues at coordinate 66,733 of NZ_JBKVCZ010000011.1, forward strand.
GACTGCAGAACCTGGCGCATGTAACGGACCGCCGGTATCCCGCGATAGCTGAATCCGATCATGGCAACCGTGGAACAGCATGTGGCAATGCTTACCGCCCGGACAGAGCTTTCGGAATCAATGCTTAAAGGCTTTTCACACAACAGATGCTTTCCTTTTTCCATAGCCCGCACAGCCAGCTCTCCATGAGCATAGTTGGGAGTACAGATGCTTACGGCGTCTACCTTCTCAAGCAGCTCATCGTAGTCAGAACAGATTTCCACCTCCAGATTTTTTTCCTTTGCCCACTGTGCGGCACGTCCCGGGACAATGTCGTAGACAGCAGTGAGGACACAGCCTGGATTCTGTAAGTAGCCTTTCGCATGATTGCCTGCAATCCCCACCGTATAGCCCGTTCCAACAATACCTACTCTAATTTTCTCCATTGCTTTCACTCCTGTATTTATATTTTCCAAGGGCTTCAAACATATATCCCTTGTAGTTCTCCACACCTGGCTGGTCAAAAGGATTGACCCCCAGCAGCTTTCCTGAAAGGTAACACGCAAATTCAAAGAAATAAAATAATTGGCCAAAGCTGTATTCACTCAATTCGTCGATTCTGATTCTGATACAGGGCAGACGCTCACTGTGTGCCTTTACAGTCGCCTCGAAGGCCGCCCGGCTGATGTCCGCCAGACTGGAGCCGTTCAAGTAATTAAAACCGTCCTCCACTTCATCCGCTTCCACGGACACCGCTTCTCCCTGTTCCTCAATGTCCAGAAATGTCTCAAACAGAATCGGCGTTCCCTCCTGCACAAACTGCCCGATGGAGTGTAAGTCCTCCGAGTATTTCACTGCCGTAGGATAAAGGCCTTTTCCCTGCTTCCCCTCGCTTTCCGCAAACAGCTGCGTCCACCAGCCGTAAAAGTACTGAAGCCTCGGTTCAAAGGAAGCCAGCATCTCCACACGGAAGCCCTCCTGATACAAGAGGCTGCGGATGGCCGCGTACTGAAATGCCGTATTTTCCTCTCCCTTTGTGTTCCGCAGCTCCCGTTCCATATCTCCGGCTCCGGCAGCCATGGCGCGGATATCCATTCCTGCCACTGCCGCCGGGAACAGACCTACATTGCAAAGGCCCGAATACCGTCCCCCGATGTTCTCGGGAAAATCCAGAAAGGTATAACCGTAAATTCTGCAGAGCTCATGCAGGCGGCTTCCCCTCGTTCCAGTAGCAAAGACCCGTCTTTCGTATCCGGCTCCGTACCTCTCTTTCAGATACTGGCGAAGAATCCGAAAACCGATTCCCGGTTCCAGCGTCTCAAAGTTTTTAGCTATGACATTCACATAGACAGATTTGCCTTCCAGCTGCTTTAGAAGCTGTTTCATATACTGGGACGATACGTTGTTGCCTGCATATAAAATCTTCATAGGACCGCCGCAGGAAAGTGCCTCGACCACGGCTCTCGCCGCCTGATTGGAACCGCCGATTCCAATCACCACCAGGATCTCACCATCTTCCCTGACTCTTCCTGCACAGGTCTCTATATCCCGAAGTTTCTCCTCTCCGGCCCATTCCTCCACATGAAGCCATCCCAGATTACCTGAATATTTCTCTTCCCCAGCCTGTGCCCTTGTCAAAATATCTGATTCCTGTTTCATATACTGTTTCAGCCTGCAGAGCGTCAATCGTCTCTCTGCGTCATAGAATTCTAACCGCATCGTATCAATCACCTTTCAAGAATTTTTCACTTTTGTGCCGGTAATTACTTGTTTGTTTCGTTAAGCGTTATTAGTTTTTTAATTTAAATAAATATTAGCATCCTATTTTGTGTTTGTCAATAGTGTTTTGTATTATTAACACATTTTTAAATCGTATTTTCTTTATTTTATCAGCATTATTGCATATCTCTGCCAATCACATTATGTATTATCAATACATTTTTATATAAAACCTTACAAACCAGCTTCCTTAATCGTCAATAAAACCAGCCATTTATGCCCTCTCAGACAGCCTCTAACATACATTTCTTCAAAAAAAAGAATGGCATAACCTGTAAAGTCATACCATTCCATAATAAAAACTATATTGTTTTTCCGCCGCCTATCTTTCCGCCGCCTGTCTTTCCACCGCCTGTCTTTCCGTTATAATCTCCCTGTTCTCCCGGGAAGAACGGTAAATATCCAGAACAAGCCCCAGGGTACGTTTCGCATCCTCCGGATCAGTTGGTACTGGTCTTCCTTCCCTTAAACAGCGGTAAAAATCCCGAAGCTGAATCTCGTGATAATTCCCCCAATACGCCTCGCCCTTTACATCCGGTCCAACAGATGGATATATGGTTCTCGGCTCCTGACCCTTTAGCTGAATCAGCACTTCATTCTGCGTTAAGAGCGCAGTTCCATTTTCCCCGCTGATTTCCACCCGGATCGGGCTGTTGCTTGTATAATAATTACACGCAAAAAAGGAATAGACCGCTCCGTTTTCAAACGTAATAGCCGCGTCTGCCACATCCTCCACTTCAATATTGGTCAGGATTCTGCGGTCAATATGTCCTTTCACCTTTACCGGTTCACAGCCCATCAGATAGCGGACCAGATCCAGGCTGTGAATGGCCTGGTCAATGACCACACCACCGCCTTCCTTTTCCCAGCTTCCTTTCCAGTCACACTCATAGTACGAAGGGGGACGCCACCAGTTTAATGTAGAAAATGCTCCGGTAATCCGGCCGAATTCCCCCTGCTCAATCAGCTTTTTAACTTCCTGAATGCCCTCGATATAGCGGTTCTGGAAGATGACACCCAACTGCCTTCCGTTTCTGTCTGCCGCCCGTATCATGGCGTCTGCATCTTCCGTCGTAAGGGCTACCGGCTTCTCTGTCAGAACGTGAAATCCTGCATCGAGACATGCGACCGCATGCTCCTTATGTAAGTAATGCGGTGTCAGAACGTGAACCACGGACAGCGGCTGCTTCAGTAAATCTTCCAGCTTATCTGAATAGCCACAGCCAGGAAATGCAGCAGCCAGCTTCCTGGCCCTGCATACATCCTTATCCACCACAAAGGCAAGTTCCACCTCATCCTTCATATTCTCAAACGCGGCCTGGTATACAGAAGAAATCCTTCCGCATCCAATAATGCCAGCTTTTATCTTTTCCACTTGCTTCTTACTCCTTAATAAAGAATTGTTTAATTGCCAGAGCCGCACCGCCTCTGGCTCCTGTAAGAGGATTGAAATCGATAAACTCAATCTCAATCTCCTGATCGTTCAGGCCAAAGATATGCTTCTTAGTCTCCTCCAGCAGCTGTCTCCGGTTCCTTTTCACCTTCATAATATAGCCGTCCACAATCACTAACGGCGGGCTGATGAGATTGATGATGTTGGCCAGCGTTACGCCCAGATACATGACCGCCTCCTCCATGACCTTCACCACATACGCGTCGTTGCACTCTTCCGCCATCAGCACGTCCTTCATGGTCAGTTCCTCAGTGTCCGGACAGAGTTCCGTCAGCATTGTGGCGACGCCGTCATTGACTGCGGCTTTGCACTTCTTAAGAATAGCCCTTTCACTGGCCATCTCCTCCAGGCAGCCGTTGTGGCCGCAGGTCTCACATTTGGGGCCGTTGATGTCCACTACCATGTGCCCCGCCTCTCCTGCGCTGGCATTTTCACCGGTAATCATCCGGTTCTTCACAAACAGGGGACAGGCGATACCATAGGAAATCAGGTAATATGCGAAGGAATCCGGCCTCAGAGTCTTTCCGAACATCTCCTCTCCTATGGCGCGCGCTCTCGCATTGTTCTCGATCAGGACCGGAATATCCAGTCTCCGCGACAAATCTCTCGCTATGTTTTTATTATTCCAGCCAGTTTTAAAGCTTTCTCTTAAAATTCCCACCTTGGATTCCACGAAACCCGGCAGGCCCATGCCTACTCCGAGTATCTTCTCCGGATCCACACCGCTTTCCGAAATCAGCTTGTCAATATTGCGGGCGAGCATATCCATCTCTTCCACGTATACTCCGTTCATGGGCGGATACTTCATGCTGATTTTTTCATTCCCACGCAAATCCAGCATGCAGATCGCCATCTGGTATGGATTCATCTCCACTCCGATAGCATATCTGGCGTCCTGAATGAAATTGATCTTAATCGGTTTACGTCCCAGGGAACGCTCCTCCACGTCAGAATCCTCTGCCGCAAACTCATAGACCAGCCCCCTCTCGATCAGGGACGATACATTCGTCGTGATCGTCGGCGGAGTCAGCGACAGCATCTCTGCGATCTTACTCCTTGATATGGGGCCGTACTTATAGATTATCTCCTTGATCAGAGCCTCATTCTGTTTCTTAACTCTGGGCAGATTCGTTCCGCGTGCAGTCATCATTTTCCCTCCAACTCCGTATTCTATCCCTTTCATTATAGTGAATTTCAGGACATATTACAAGCAGAGGATACGCAAAAGCCTTACGTATCCTCTGTCCGGCGTATTATTTTAATGCTGCATAATCTGCCTCTGTATAATCCTTAAGCGGATCCCAGTTCGGGAAATCAAATGTTGCGTAATCGAGGCCGACAGCTTCGGATGCTCTCTGCCATTCCGCGGTGGAAGCCTCTGACAATTTTTTCAGTTCACTTGAATAGTCTGTAATACTCTGGGAAAGCACACCCTGCAATATGGCACCCAGGCTCGGTTGTACGTCTTTTACTTCCGCATAGAAGTCATATGCTTTTTCGTCTCTTGTTGTTGCTGCTGGTACCACCTTTGCTATTTCACTTGCAATTTCGTAATACTGCTTCATAACTTCATTCGTCATATATTTTTCATTGACGCTCGGTACGATAGAAACATAGTTTCCATCGGATACACAACCGGACTGATATCCGTAATCTTCATCAAATAGAGCCATTAAATATTCTGCAGCCTCTTTCGGATGCTTGGACTGTTTATAAAGTCCCATCCACGGAGCACTTTCTACCTGCTGAACACCGCCCTTTGCTCCGCTGTCCGGAACAGGAACTCCCATTACTCCATAGTTTAAATCGGGATAACTCTGCGCCCACGGCGGAATACACCACATCCCCTGACAGAGGAAGCCTGCCTGTCCCTGAGCAAACATCTCCCTTGCCTCGGGAGCGCTGATATTCACAGTATCCGGATGAATACTTCCGTCAGAAACCAACTGTTCCATCAGTGCCATTGCCTCATTCATGGCTTCGCTGTCATATGGAGCCTTCCCATCTACTGTCAGGACCTTGGCATTGGGAGCGACTTTTCCACCTCCCACAGCGGCTAAGGAGCGAGCCAGAATATCCAGACGATTTAACTGTTTTCCGCCTTCAATCAGACCGAATACCTCACCGTTCCCTGTTTCTGTTATCTTTTTACACGCCTCTGCAAATTCAGAATACGTCTCCGGAACCTTGGTAACACCAGCATTGTCCAATACATCCTTGTTATAGAAGAATAAACAATTTACGACCGGCATATTTTCCGGAATTGTATAGAGTTCTTCTCCCTTCATAGTCACTCCCTCTTCAAAAACAGACGGATCCAGTGTATTTAAAAATTCCTCTGTCACGTAGTCATTCAGCGGCTGGTACCACTCTTCCTTCAGTGCGGTGCTTAATGTCATGCCTGTTGGAATCGGGAATAAATCTGGTCCATCTCCTGATTTGATCATTGTAACAATAGTATTCTTAAACTGGTCAATCGTCAGCATCGTGTATTCGATGGTGATATTGGGATGATCCTCCATATACTTCTTGTTAAATTCCTCTCTTCTTGCCAGAGAACTGTCGCTCCAGTCCACAATCCGCAGGGTAATCTTTTCATCCGATTCGGCCGCCGTTGTATCAGAACTGCTGTCCTTAGACGACGCTTCCGTCTTCTCCTGTGTCGGCGCTGCTGTCGTGTCGCTTCCCCCTGTACTCGGCATCGCACATCCCGTCATGGCTGTTACCGTCATTGCCAGAGCCAGTGATAATGCCCCCATTTTCTTCAGTTTCATAAAATACTTCCTCCTTTTATTTATGTTTTCCAAGCGCTTGAAACATATAGCCCTTGTAATTCTCCACTCCCGGCTGGTTAAATGGATTTACCCCCAGCATGCTTCCGGAAAGGTAGCATGCAAATTCAAAAAAGTAAAACAGCTGGCCAAAACTGTATTCGTTCAACTCGCTGATCTTCAGCCTGACACATGGAAGCCGCTCGCTGTGCGCCTGAAAGGTAGCTGAAAACGCGGCTCTGTTGACCTCCCGCAAATCCGCCCCGTTTAAGTAATCGAAGCCGTCGTCCACATCGTCTGCCTCAAGAATCAGTTCCTCGTCCGGATTTTCGATATCCAGAAATGTCTCAAACAGCACCGGAGTCCCCTCCTGCACAAACTGGCCAATCGAATGCAGATCTTCCGAGTATTTTACAGCTACCGGATACAGCCCTTTTCCGTCTTTTCCCTCGCTCTCTGCAAATAGCTGGGTCCACCAGCCATTGAAATACTGATACCTCGGTTCAAAGGAAGCCAGCATCTCCATGCGGAAACCTTTCTGATACAGAACATTACGGATTGCGGCATACTGAAAGGCACTGTTTTCTGCCCCTACTGCCGTCTTTAAATTCTGCTCCATATCCCTGGCGCCGGATACCATGGCACGAATATCAATTCCGGCTGCCGCGGCCGGGAACAGCCCGACATTGCACAGGGCGGAATACCGTCCCCCTATGTCTTCCGGGAAGTCAAGAAATGTATAACCGTGAGCCACACACAACGCCTCCAGCTCGCTTCCTCTCGTCCCGGTTGCGAATACCCTGCTGTTGTAGTCTGCCCCATAGCGTTTTCTCAGATACTGCCTGAGAATCCGGAAACCGATTCCCGGTTCCATGGTCTCAAAGTTCTTGGCAATGACATTTATATATACGGATTTCCCGTCCAACTGCGCTAAAATCTGCTTCATATACGCGGAAGATATATTATTTCCGGCGTACAGAACCTTTACCTTACTCTGGTTAGGCAGCGCACAGGTCACTGCCCTGGCTGCCTGATTGGAACCCCCGATTCCGATTACCACGAGGATATCCCCATCGTCCCGGACCCTTTTTGCGAAAGTCTCGATCTCAGCAATCCGCTCTTCTCCGGCCCATTCATCCACGCTGAGCCATCCAAGACTGTCACGATACTGCTCTTCTCCGGCCTGTGCCCGGGTCAGGATTTCTTTCTTCTGTCTCATGTACTCGTTCAGTTCTTCACAAGACGTCTGCCCGCTTCCGTCATAGAATTCCAAATGTACCATACCAATCACCTACCCAAGAATTTCCCGAACATACGAAACTGCCTTCGTATACCGTTCAAAGTCTACCTTTCCTTTTTCATATTCAATGACCGCCCAGCCATTGTCTCCGAAATTCTTTTTTATTACGGACAGGAGTCTTTCATAGTCCATGTTGCCCTTGCCCAGGTCCACATAGTTTTCCTGTTTTTCAGCAAATGTCCTGCATTTTTCCATATCTTCTTTTTTAAAGTCCCGTAAATGAACGTATGAAATTCTGTCCGGATACTTCTCTAATAAATCTGCCGGGTCCCAACCGCTGCCGGCCGCCCAGCCGGTATCCAGTGCGAACCGCACCTCCGGAGCATGATGAATCAGCGCCATAAACAGCAGGCCATCCTGGTCAAACTCCCAGCAGTGGTTATGATAGTTGACGGAAACACCACTCTCCTTCGCCTTTGCTGCTATCTCGTTCAGTTTTCCAGCCATTTTCTCAGCCGCTGCCGGATCAGACAGTCTCGGATCTATGCCTTCTTCTGGATGCTGCGATGGGTCGTTCTGAGCCATACCTGTAAAAATAATATTCTTATTCGGCATAACCTGCAGAAATTCCACTGCCTTCCCAACCGCCTCCTCCACCTTCTGAGGATCATCCAGCAAATCGGTCCACAGTGCAGATACATGAAGTCCTGACAGCTGCAAATGATACTGATCCAGCAGTTCCTTTAAATAACTGCTCTTTTCGACTCCGAAGAAACGCGCGCCGATCTCCACGCCCTGGCATCCGGTCTTCTCAAATTCCTTTAATACTTCTTCCGTTTCCTTTGCGATCCTGTCGGTAAACAGGACAGCATGACAGCCTATTTTCATTTTTTAAATCCTCCTGGTCTACTCAAAATCAATGGGAACACTGCATCCGCAGTCTGAAGACTCCTGCAGCGCGTCGATCAGCTTCTGAATATAAATGCCTCTCTGGAAGTCTGTATCCACCGGCGTTCCTTTTTCAATTGCATCAATAAACTGTTTTATCTCAAAATAGAAATTGATTGCAAACGGTGTTTTCGGAACATTTTCATTGATCAGATACATTTCCTCCGGAACCTTGACGCACTCCGGCGCGCCTAAATATCCGCCCTCCGGATCTTTCTTCTGAATCTGCAGTGAGAAATGGTCGGCGCCGTCAAATACCGCATTTCCGCCGCTGCCGTATACTTCCACCGTATGTCTGCTGCCGATTCTGCTGGCCGTGTAGGAGAGCAGGACGCCCTCCCTCGTTCTGGCAGAGAACATCGCCACATCGTCGTTATCCACACTGCCCCTGCCGTTCCCATGTACCCGGTCGCGTTCCTCCACCATAATACCGCTCATGCATTGTACCTCGGTGATCGGTCCCGCCGTGTCGCGGATCAGCATATCGCCGATGTCCAGCATATGGCTTCCGAAGTCCGCCATGGCTCCCGGTCCCGATAACTCCTTCTGCATCCTCCATTCCAGTTTACTGTGGTTGGCGATTCTGTTTCCGCCAAGTGACTGGCGAATATAAAAGATCTTTCCGAGGGAACCGTCATCGATCAGCTTCTTCAAATACATATACCCGGGAATTCCGCGGTAGCAGAGCCCGATCATGCAGACCCTGCCGGACATTTCCGCATAATTTAATGCCTTCTGGCATTCCAGCGCATCGACTCCAAACGGCTTCTCACACAGGACATGTTTTCCCGCCTTCAATGCCTGAACCGTTAATTCAATGTGGGAGGCATTGGGGGTACAGATGCTGACTGCATCCACCAGATCCAGAAGTTCTTCATAGCTTTCGCAGGCCTTTGCCCCCTCCAGTCCGAATTTCTCTATGTAACCGGCGGCCCTCTCCCTGATAATATCGTAAACGGCCGTAATCTTCGCCTCCGGCACTCTTAAATACCCGTCAATGTGGTTGCCTGCGATTCCGATCGTATTTCCAACTCCTACAATTCCTACTCTTACCATTGTTTTTCTCCTCTCAGCGCTTTCCAATAAATGCCTTTAAATATTCTTTTCCAAGTATCAGACCATTCTCCACCAGTTCCAGCGAATCCTCGTAATCCGGATCCTCGTGTTCGATGCTGACCGTTCCCTGATACCCCGCTTTTTCCAGTTCTCCGGTCAGCTTTCTCCAGTCCAGAAGTCCATGGCCTGGAATCCGGTAGCTCCACCAGCTGAAATCTGTCAGAATCCCGCACTCCTTCAACCGCTCTTCTTTTATCTCCGTATCCTTGGCATGGACATGGAATATCCGGTCCCCGAACTCCGCCACCGGAGCATACGGATCGATAAACTGCCATACCAGATGGGAGGGATCATAGGCCAGTCCCACCATTTTGCTGTCCAGCCGTTTCAAAATCTCTCTCCACATCACCGGAGAAATGGCGATATTTCCCATCAGCGGGCAGTTCTCAAAGGCCAGCTTTACATTTTTCTTTTCTGCGTATTCCACAATGGGAGCAAAGGTCTCCACAAACTGATCCAGGCTCCGGGCCGGTGTCCTGCGGATCGAATCCGCCTTGTCATAGATGCCCTCCTCCAGGGTCTTATTAATGCCCGTGGAAGTCACTATCTTTTCTATTCCGAGATCGCCTGCAAATGCAATCCTCTTTTTCAGTTCCGCAATATGCGCTTCTGCTTCCCCGCTGTCTGTGCTGAGAAAATTCCTGCAGTAGGTAAGAGATGTTATCGCCACTTTACCCTTCTCCAAAACCCGCTCAAACAGCTCTCTCTCCATCGGAACGGTAGGTCCCACTTCCAGGTCTTCAAAGCCCTGGGCCGCCGCCCATTCCGCAATTTCGTCCAGATGCACCATCCCTTTTTTCACAAGGATGTTTGTCATAAAACCAAGTCTCATCTTATTCCTCCTTATAATGAGCACTCATTAACTCTTAACCGCTCCCGCAATGCCTTCCACGAAGTATTTCTGCAGACAGATAAACAACAGAATAATCGGAATAACCGCGATCACGCCGCCGGCCGCAATGCCGGTCCAGTCAACGGTATTTTCACCTTTAAACGCGTACAGTCCGACAGCCAGTGTACGGGAAGACGGGTTATTAAGCGTCAGTACCAGTGGAAGCATAAATGCGTTCCATGCCCAGATGGTCTCCATGATGACTACGGTCGTTGCAATCGGCTTCGTCAGCGGCATCATGATATTAAAGAAGGTCCGAAAGAAATTACAGCCGTCCACCTTTGCCGCCTCTTCCAGTTCTCCGGGGATCTGCTCGAAAAAGCTGGAGAACAGAAGAAGGAAAATCACGTGAGCGCCGCCGGCCTGAGCCAGGATCAGCCCCAGCTTCGTACCGACCAGCTTCATGCTCTTGATCACCTCGTAGGTCGGTATGATCGTACTGACTAACGGTATCGCAATGCTGCTCATGAAAACCATCATCACCACTTTCTTACCCACGAAGTTATATCTCCCCATCGCATATCCCGCGAGCATGGTCATGATCAGCACGAGGAATACCGCGAAAAATGTTACAATTACCGTGTTAATGAAGTATGTATCGAAATGCGCCTTCTCCCAGATTCTGGTGACATTGTCAAAGGTGGGATTCTGGGGAATCAGTCCCAGTTTATTTTTAAAGAATTCGTTCTGGTCCTTGAAGGAAGCGGATATCATCCACAAAAACGGATAGATCCATGCCAGACCGATTATCAGCAGCAGCCCATGATTAAGCAGGGTCTTCACCTGTCTCTTTGCCTTATCTCTGTTCATCTTTACCTCCTGATTTCCTGACATCTATACGCGCCTGCTGTTCAAACGCGCCTTGATGATATTTAACACGATACCGATCACAATCACCGCGATTCCAAACAGAATTGCCGCCGCACTGGCATATCCCAGTCTCGGCATTCCGATCTCACTGGAGAACGCCGAACGATAAACGTAAGTGGCTATAACATCGGTCGCATAGAAGGGACCGCCTTCGGTCATCGTCTTGACGATATCAAATACCTTCAGGGAATTGATCGCACACAGGATTGCGATGATTCCGCCGACCGGTGCGATAAGCGGAAGGACGATATGGATAAATGTCTGGAACCGGGTAGCTCCGTCCACGGTGGCCGCCTCGTACACGTCCTTGGAAACGCCCTGAAGTCCTGCCAGCCAGTAGATCATGTAAGTACCGCAGTCTTTCCAGAGAGAGATGAGAACCAGTGTCGGCATGGCGTATTTTGCATTTCCCAGAAAATTGATCGGCGCCTTGATCAGATGAAGCGTGACCAGTAAATGGTTAATCGGCCCCTGAACACCCAGCAGGAAAATCATGATGATACCGACGACCGACGCGGTGGTGACAACCGGTATAAAGTACATGGTCCGGTAAACAGTTCTCCCCTTCAGCGCCTCGTTGTTCAGCATATATGCCAGGAACAACGATACCGCCAGCTCCAAGGGAACAATCATGATTGTATATTTGAAGCTGTTGAAAAAGGCATTCCAGAACAGCTCGTCATGAATCAGTTCCACGTAATTCTGAAGTCCGATAAAAGCCGCATGGCTCGTCAGACCCGACCAGTCCAGAAACGAGTACTGGATACTGCAGATGATGGGATATCCCTGAAACAGGATATAAAAAATAAGTGACATTGACATAAACAGCCAGCACCAGCCGTTTAAGATCAGCTTTTCCCGGCGTTTATTCCGTTTTGTGACAGCTTCCACTCCCATATTCTCCGTCTTTGCTTTCATAATCCACCTCACAGATAAAATTTCTTACGGTTTGAATTAGTTTTTTAATTTAATTAAATAATATCATTGTGCCCATTACTTGTCAATATATTTTTTATTCTTTTATCTATTTCTTACAAAGAAAGGGCCATAACTGCTTATGAAGTCCTGTTTCATAAGCAATTTCGACCCTCTCCAAATTAAATTTCACTGCTAAAATCCTGTATAGTGGTGTCCTACCTCGATCACACGGTATACATCCACACACTCCTGGAACTCTATTTCATGCTGCTGCAGAAAGGTACAAAACTCCGACCAGTATTTTCCCGCCTCTTCCCGCTTTCCTGCTGCCAGATAAAACAACGCCTTTCCTAAACGCCTGATGTATTCGGAGTGATATTCCAGATGAATCCAATAGCTTCGGTTCTCGTCTCCGCAGCTTTTCACATGTTCCCGGATAAACGGCAGAAACTCATGCGCCATTTTTTCAAGCGATGCCATGCGGTCTGCCACGACACGGTTCTCCCGCGGCCCCTTTCCATTGAAATAATCACAGCTGCATAAGGCAGACACCGCCTTTAAGTACTCCCGTACCCGTTCGCCCTCACATCCATACGCCGCCGAGAAATACGCTTCTTCCAGCCGCTCCTCTGAAAGGGACGGATCAAACAGCTTCTTTCCCATAACGTAGTTTGGCAGTGCATTCGGAAGTGCCGCCCGAAGCTCCTGGCAGCTGATATATCCATTCAGTCCCATATCCCCCAGCCGCTCTATATCATGGCCGATGACTTCCGCCAGCCTGACGTAGCCGAAATCTCCGTAATGAGCCCTGCCCAGCGGATAATCATAGACAAAGCTGTCCCCGTGAAATATCTCCTGCCACGCGCGCAGAAAAGCCATATTCTCGTTCAAGTCCACCGGAAGCCGGATCTCATTTCTCCGGTATGGCATAACGGCTCCATACTCCGGACGGATTTGGTATGACTCCTCAAAAGTACGGCTGATCGGCGCAAACATCAGCACAAAACGATCCGGGTTCTGAAAGCGCTCCTTTTTGGGCGGCCATAAAAGCTCCTGATACAGCAGAAAAACAATTCGCATGGTGCTCCCTGCCTCCGTAAGCTTTTGGTCGGCCAGATTTAATATTCTGACGTACTGGTCGGAAGGAAGCTCCTTCTTACAGGAATCACACTCGCAGACGTTGTTGTATTCATCGGCCAGCCATACGTGTAGATAATCGATATCCGGATTCTGAACCGCATACCGGACAATCTGATCGGTAAATGCCTTCATTACCGTTTCATCGGAATAGCAAAGATTTGTATTCATTGGAATTCCGTGAAACAGCGCCCGTGTCCCATTCAGCTGCGCCATCATGCCGGTCTCTTCTCTGGTTGGCTTCCGGGTTGCTGGCTTCCACTCCACCGCCGGAAATCCGATTACGTCGCCGGTCCATCCGTGCCCCACCTGATGAAGCTTCAGTCCCCTCCGTTTCATCTCCCTGCGCACTGTCTCCGTATACGCTTCCGCCCGTTCCGTATCAAATTCCTCCTCCGGAAGCAGCGGATTGTTTTCATGATGGTACCATCTGGCCATAAAGGTATAGGGAAGCTTAAACTGAAGGAAAAATGAGTTGTATCCCATTTTGGGCAGCCAGTCAATGAAGTCCAGGATGTTCTCCAGCGAATCGGCGCCCTCGATACAGACTCCCCGATGGCGCAGGGAAGCCGTCTTTTTCTCGGTCATCGAAAGTGCCTCCAGCCCGGATAGCGGCTCGATGATCTCATACTTCTTCCCCGGCCGCAGGAAATGGCAGCCGGCGGACTGGAGCCAGGCGTATACACCAATCAGCACACTGCCCGGATTATTTCCGGCGATCACGCCGCCCTGCTCTCCCGTATCAATTACATATCCATCCGGAGCCATCGCGGGTTGTTCCGTTTCATGACAGCTTTCCCCTCCTGCTGCCAGTTCCAGCCTCAGCCGATAGCTTCCCGGCAATTGAAGCGCATCGCTCTTCTCCTGCATCTTTTTCCAGTAATCCTTCAGTTCCTTTTCCGCAAACTGAAATACCTCGTGATTTTGATGCGCGTTTTCAATAATTAATTTCAATTCATGACCCCCTTTCCCCTGACGGGCAGTCTAAAAATGTGTGTCCCACATGCCGCACCAGACATCCTCGTCGTAATTCCCCTCGAATGGAGCCAGCCCCGCAATGCGCTTTACCGTCTCATCCACCGTTTCCGGCGTATCATTGTATGCGTTTATGAAGGCCGGAACTCTCGCCACATCGACGAGATGGTTCGTATAATTAAAGGATGTAAACACAGTGGGAACGTCATGTATGTACCAGGGATAACAGCTCGACATGGGATGCGGCCAAAGCAGCCTTACTGAATTAGTCTGTGCGAAGCTGGTAATATCCACAAAGATCATCACCGCATCATACTTCGCCTTAAAATCCGCTATTTTCCCTTTATTGACGGAAGATACCATAGGCTCCGGCTCATAGCCGTATTTCTTTAACGCTGCCAGAATCCGCTCCGTAATCTGATCGCTTCCTCCCGACTGGACGCCCTGGCCATAGGAAGAATTCAGACTTCCCACATTGCCGGACAGGACAAATACCCCGATCTTTTTATAGACCTCCGGAGACAGAGGAAGCTGTCCATTCGTATTCTTGACCAGTGTCACAGCCTTCTGCGAAGCCTCTCTCGCAATCTCCAGATGCTCTCTGCATCCGATTCGCGCCAATGCCTCCTTTCCCGGATGAAAACTGCCGCTCTCCTTCCTTCTGTGAAGTCCGATCGCCGCTTTGCAGGCCAGAATCCGGTAAATTGCCTCCGTAAGCCGCTCCTCTGTCACGATTCCCGACTTAAGGCCCGCTTTCATCGCCTCCACGTCCTCCTCTATATCATTGATTCCCAATATCATATCACAGCCGCAGGCAATCGACAGAGGTATTGCATCGAGACGGCTCATTCCGTAATATCCCATCATCTTCGTCTGGTCGGTTACCACAAGACCATGAAACCCAAGCCGGCCGCGCAGAAGCCCCCCGATTAGCTCTCTGGAAAGGCAGGCAGGCTGCATATCCCGTTCCTCCAGCTGCGGATTCAGCTTTTTCTGATAGGCAGGAAGCGTAAAATGGGCCGCCATGATGCTTAACACACCATGATTAATTGCCGTCTGATAGATTTTCCCATACGTCTTATCCCACTCTTCACAAGTCAGGCCATTGTTTGAAATGGCCAGATGCTGGTCCCTCTCTTCCCAGCCATCCCCCGGGAAATGCTTCAGGCACGGCACTACGCCGTATTCCATACACCCCTTATTATATGCCTCCACGCAATCGCTGACAAACTGCGGGTCACTGCCGTAGGCCCTCGTATTAATCAGACTGTTTCTCCAGTTGCCATAGATGTCCCCAACCGGACCAAACGTCCAGTTATACCCCACTGCAGATGTCTCACTGCCTGTAATCCGCCCCACCTCATAGGCATAACGGGCGTCTCTCGTCGCCCGGACCTGCGCCCCGGAAGCCACCAGGGTTCCCCTTTCAGCGCGCCGTTAGGACCGGACTCACAGTTTCCCGCGTAGAGATAAGGAATTTTTCGCTCCTGAAGCTCTGCCATGATATCCTGAGCCTCCTCGTTGCCATAGTCTGGCCCTGAACGGAATGGCCGCAAGCGGATACTCTTCCAGGAACTGAATCAGCTCCTCCCTGCTTTTTCCCATGAGCGGGTCTGCAAAGAGCTGGCATACCTTTTCATGCGGCGTCATGGCGGTCTCGGTTTCCTTTACCCACCGCTCCCCTGCCTCATCCAGATAAAACGGATTTCCCCTTAAATCAACCACTTGATCTGCCTCCTTCTCCTGAGTCTATTTTTATCGTTTGATTTATTTAATTAATTTAATTAAATATTATACTGTTTCTGGACTTTTGTCAATCGGGGATATCAATCTTTTCTTTTATCTTTCATGAAATAGTGAAAAAGGCCTTCCATATAATCAATCTATAGGAAAAAGCAACCCACAGAAAAAGCCCGGCATCGCTCCCTCTCAGGACCTTCTGCCGGGCCAAATAGCACTCTGTTTAATTCTTCTTATACCGTTCAATCATCTCTTCCAGCGTCACCTGCTCCACTAACGGCGCCTTGCCGAAGGAACCGAACTGTACGATCAGCGTTCCGACTACTTCCTTTACGCCGCGCTCGACGCAGTTTACAATAGCCGCCACATCGTCGTCCGGGATTGTTCCCTTCATAACCGTATCCATGATCGGCGGAAGGAAGACACGCGGGTCAAACTGGCTCTTCTTTGCCTCCAGCAGCTCATAGATTTCCCCGATCGAGGCGCTGGTACGAAGCTCCGGATATTTTACAAACAGTTCCTTCATGTTTCTCGTGACTGCCAGACGGATATCCGTATCCACATTGATCTTATTGATACCGCACGGAATGGCTGCCTGCAGCTCCTCAATGGAAATACCGTAGGCATTCGTCAGTTCTCCACCCAAAGCGTTGATCTCATCTACAATGTATTTCGGCACCGTAGAGGAACCATGAGATACGAGTGCGCCGAAGATGCCTTCATGGCTTAAGCACTCTCTGATCGCCGTGGCAATCTCTTTTCTCAGCTTTACGTCTTTTCCCTTGGAAGCGCCATGCATGGTTCCGTAGGAGATAGCAAGTGCATCCACGCCGGTCTTACGGAAGAATTCCACTGCCTTTAATGGGTTAGTGTAGGTGGAGGACGCGGAGAATACATGATCTTCCACGCCGGCCAGAACGCCCAGCTCTCCCTCTACACTGACGCCTCTCGCATGTGCATATTTTACCACTTCTCTCGTCAGATCCACGTTCTCGTCAAATGGCAGGGAGGAACCGTCGATCATAACAGAGGTGTAGCCGCCCTCGATCGCCGCCACACAGGAATCGAAATCACGGCCGTGATCCAGGTGCAGGACGATGGGAATATCCGAATCTGCCCCATATTTCTTTACGGCGTCCGCGATATTCTTTGCGCCGATCTTCTTGTCTTCCAGTGTCGCATTCATAAAGTCGGTACGGCCGCCCATAAAGCCGTTCGCTAAGTCCGCCCCCTGTAAAATAGCCGGGGAACGGAACATCTCATGCACTTCAATGGCTGCTTTTGCCTGGGCTACCGCGTTTACGTTAAACGCCCCCTGGCCGAATCCGTATTTTATCGTTGCCTCCATCAGAGGTCTTAAGGGAATCAATGGCATTGTCTATATCCTCACTTTCTTTTCTGTCGCCAGTCTGTATCAACTACTTTGTTTTCTCAGTCTGTCTTTGTATCTCTCAGTCTGTCTTTGTTTCTCTCAGTCCGTCAGCGCCGCCACGTAATCCGTCAGTGTCAGCGTAATATCCGGATGGTTCTGCAATAAGCTCACCGGGAAATCGGTGGACGGTTCCCCGTAGGCCGTGCGGCGCACTACCGCTCTGTGCCAGTTGCGGAACACTCCCAGACGGATCTTTCTCGCGTGGGCGATCTCGTAGATTCCAATCGTCACACAGTAATGCGGCATATCCTCCAGTGCTCCGCCGAAATCGCCGATGGCGTTAGCCGTTCGCGTCTCCGGTGTGATGGTGAGAACCCGCGTCTTCTGTGCCAGAAATTCTTCCGGTGAAAGAGACGGATCTGCCTCGTTAAATGCCACATGGCCGTTGATGCCGATGCCGCCGAAGGCAATATCGACGCCGCCCAGCTTCTCGATCAATTCCGGTATGTAGCCCACATTTTCAGGGTCCGGGAATACTCTCTGCTC